>CAYVCG010000012.1:0-4530 GCA_964449985.1 uncultured Defluviitaleaceae bacterium | reverse complement strand
TGGTATTTATAAGATAATTTTAGGGCAATAGAGGGTTTATTTCAATATAAAAAGTGCTTGATAATTATTTAGCAATTTGTTAAATAAGCCTTGTAATCTATGTTGATTTGTATTACAATAGAGTTCATGTAATATATTGTAAAATATGTGTATAATATTAATATCCGTGAAAAATGAATTTTGTTTATTCATTTGAAATAATAATTGGAGGGTTTTTCTATGGCTTTGGTTACAACTAAAGAAATGTTTAAAAAGGCATTTGAAGGGAAATATGCTATCGGCGCATTCAATATTAATAATATGGAGATTATACAGGCCGTGTGCTGGGCTGCAAAAGCACAAAATTCCGCTGTTATATTGCAGGTTAGCAAAAGTGCGTTTAAATTCGCTGGGGCGCATTATTTAAAAGGAATGGTAGATGCGGCAGTAAAAGAAACAGGCATAGACCTTGCGTTGCATCTTGACCATGGCCCGGATTTTGAAACAGTTAAAGACGTTATTGATATTGGTTTCACATCTGTTATGTTTGATGGTTCCCATTATGATTATGAAGAGAATGTCGCTAAAACTAAAGAAGTTGTTGAGTATGCTCATGCGCGCGGCGTTGTTGTTGAGGCGGAATTGGGCAAGCTTGCAGGCGTTGAAGACGATGTAAACGTTTCCGCTGAAAATGCAACTTATACAGACCCCGATCAAGCGGCTGACTTTGTTAAGAGAACAGGCGTAGATTCCCTCGCTATAGCAATAGGGACAAGCCATGGTGCATATAAATTTAAAGGCGAAGCAAAGATTGATTTTGCAAGGCTTGAAAAAATTACTGAAAAGCTTGAAGCAGCAGGCATTCACGATTTCCCAATTGTTCTTCATGGTGCTTCCAGTGTTGACCAAGACTGTGTAGCGACATGCAATAAATATGGCGGCAAGATTGACGGCGCTATGGGTATGCCAAATGAAATGCTTAGAAAAGCGGCTTCTATGGCTGTTTGCAAGATAAATATGGATACCGATATCAGGCTTGCGATGACGGCAGCTATAAGAAAGCATTTCGGCGAAAAACCAGAAGCATTCGACCCACGTGGATATTTAGGCGATGCTAGGGTGGCTATCCAAAAGATGATCGAAGCAAAGATAAAGGATGTTTTAGGTTCGGTTAATTCACTGTAAAATATAATATGGCAAGGCTTTAAAACGAAATTAATAACATTTTAACAGCAAAAGGGCTGTCGGCAAATTTAGTCGATAGCCCTTTTTATGTGAAAATATTCCCTTGATATGTCAAGAAAATAAAAAAACCACCCGTTTAAGCGAGTGGTTAATTTTTCGGGAAACATCGGGGTGACAGGATTTGAACCTGCGACCTCCTGGTCCCGAACCAGGCGCGCTAGCCAAGCTGCGCTACACCCCGTTGCTTTAGATAGTATATACGTTTATTGGCCTTTTGTCAATTGCTATTTGGTATTTTTTTGCTTGCGTTGGCATATTTAAAGGGATGAAATTGTATGCGAATTGCTTCTTTAACTCTTTTTTTGTCGAAAATTATATTTAAAAAAAATTAATTATTTCCAAAAATTTACAATTAAATCAGGCATATTTCTATATAATTGAGCATAGCAAGGTTTGGAGGGAGAGATGCAATGGATAAGACAGTTAATAAAAAGAGGGGCTTCTTTAAAGACGGCACGGCGCTGACCGTTTCCAGACAAGGTTTGGCAGATTTTGCTATAAGCGCACTGGGATTTTTTATGGGAAGGGTTGTAGTCTTTGGGGATGTGAATCCGTTAGGTATTGCATACATATCATCATTTTTTTTGCAGGGGAGCAGCTTTTATATAGCCGCTTTTTTCACACTTGCTGGGATATTGACAAAATATACGTTTTTTGACTCACTAAAATACATATTGTGTATTGGAATTATGTGTGTGCTTAATGCTTTTTCAAGGGTGATTACAAAAAAAAGATGGATTAATATGTGGCAGACTGTTGGAGTCGGAATACTAGTGGCCGCATCAGGCGTTACTGTTGCATTTTTAAACGGAGGATATTTATTTTTCATATTAATGGCTGTTTTAGAAGGCATACTTATTTTTTCAGTTAGTTATATTACCAAAAAAGGTATGCGCGTTATCGGCGGAAAAGTAAAGCGCAGGTCACTGACAAATGAGGAGCTTATAAGCCTTGCGATATTGGCGGGGGGGCTTGTCGCAGGCTCCGCAGACATATTTATCGGCGAAGTATCTTTGAGGTATTATTTTTCCGCCGTGATCGTCATGGTTATGGCAAACAAGGGTGGGCTAACCACCGGAGCGACAACAGGGTTATTGCTAGGACTATTACTAAACGTATCAGGCTATGATCAGGCGGGATATATCGTTATGCTGGGAATGGCCGGGCTTATCGCCGGGGGAATGAGAGAGCTTGCAAAGCAATTTGTTTCAGCAGGATTTGCATTAGGTTGCATCTTATTAGCGTTTTATGTTCAGCCGGATTTGATAAACACTCAGTTTTTGTTTTCAATATTGTTTGCGGGCATAACCTTTATTCTTATGCCGGATAAGCTGATGTTTAATATATCAGCAAAAATAAATCCAGCTCTGGACAATACCGAAAGCCATATAGATAAGCTGAAAGAACTCACTGTATACAAGCTTCATGGGTTTTCGAATGCATTTTTGCGGCTATCAAAGATATTTTCTGGTCTATCGGAAAAACGGACAAGCCTGACACAAAAGGATATCTCAAACCTCATTGATGATACGGCAGCCAATGTTTGTTATAATTGCGAAAACAGAGCGCAATGCTGGGAAGGTAATTTCTACAATACATATCAAGCAGTTTTCGGAATGTTAAACGCTTGTGAGAAAAACGGTCATATTGAATTAACAGATATACCTTCTGATTTTCGGGATATGTGTAAAAATGTTATAAGGTTTTCAGAAACTGTGAATAAGATGTTTGAAATTTATAAATCAAATCTTGCATGGCATAACAGGATAATTGAAAGCAGGGAGCTTGTTTCGGAGCAATTGGCTGGAGTATCCAAGATAATTGATAACTTGTCGGTTGATTTAGATATCGAGGCGAATTTCAAAGAGGATTTAGAGCGAGAAATTCTTGAAGAATTAAACAAAAATAAGATAGAGGTGGATAGTGTTATGGTTCTTGAGAACAAACTTGGCAGATATGAGGTTAATCTTAGGCATAGTCCATGTTACAACAAGAGTGTTTGTACAAAAGAGATATTGCCATTTATAAATAAGATTCTTGGTAGGAAAATGAAAAATGATGACAATAATTGTTTTGTTACAAAGCGGAACGGAAAGTCTACGTGCAATCTTAGTTTTATTGAAGAGCAACAATTCCGTCTTACGGGAGCAGTGGCAAGAGCATCCAAAGACACGGAAAAGGAGTGCGGAGACAGCTATTCATATATGGAGCTTAAAAATGGCCAGTGCATTTTGGCGCTATCCGATGGTATGGGGACGGGCAAAAAAGCTAGGGAAGAGAGTGCTGCTGCTGTAGAGCTTCTGGAAGAGTTTATAGAAACAGGTTTTGACAAGGATACGTCTGTTAAAATGATAAATTCTGTTTTGCTTCTTAAATCAAGCCAAGAATCTTTTTCAACGCTTGATATATGCTCAATAGATCTTTATACAGGTGAAGCGGAATTTATGAAGATTGGAGCGTCGTCAACGTTTTTGGCCCGCGATGGAAATGTTTCAGTTATCCGCTCATGGAGCCTGCCTGTTGGAGCTGTTAATAACATTGATTTGGATATATCCAAAAAGCAGTTGAAAGATGGTGACATAATTCTCATGGTCACGGATGGGATATTAGATGTTGCCAGTGAATGTGATGAAAAAGAGGATTGGGTTATAGACGCTTTAAGTGGCGTAAACTCTTTTAACCCTCAGGATATAGCAGATTATATAATAGATGAGGCGAAAAATAAATCAAACGGATGCGTGAACGATGACATGACGGTGGTTGCTGCAAGGTTCTGGAAAAAATATTGAGGTATTAGTACTTTACTTTTTGTTAATTGTATGCTAAAATTTATTTAATAAAGGGCAATCGCAAAAGCGGTTAGCCACCAGAATTCTTAGTTACTTAAAAATAACCGCGGGATCTTGGAGGATGGGCGGTTATTTTTTTGCCTTAAAATTAAGGATGGCTACGATAAGTGTTCCGAAACAAATCATTAAAGATATTGCTTCATATGTAGTCATTAGCCCCACCCCCTTTGTGAGGGTGGCTAACCGCTCTTGCTTAAAACCCACCAAAGAAATCTTGTCGGTTTTTCACTTTTTTGATTGCCCTATAATAAAAATAACATTAATTGCTAATAAAAACAATATTTACAAAATAAATTATTTATGATAATCTATTATTGTAAAGAGGCAATCGCAAAAGCGGTT
Source organism: uncultured Defluviitaleaceae bacterium (assembly GCA_964449985.1). Classification (GTDB taxonomy): domain Bacteria; phylum Bacillota; class Clostridia; order Lachnospirales; family WRAX01; genus CAYVCG01. Next base: position 115 of record CAYVCG010000012.1, on the reverse strand, counting down.
AGCCACCAGAATGTTTAGTTAATTAAAATAACCGCACAGTTTGGAGACGTGGGCGGTTATTTTTTTGTATAAAGAAAACCTCCGGCTAGGCCGGAGGTTCAAAAAAGCTTAAAGC
>CAYVCG010000011.1:7756-37856 GCA_964449985.1 uncultured Defluviitaleaceae bacterium | reverse complement strand
GTTAACCGGAGGGTCGTAGGTTCGAATCCTACTCGGGGAGTTTTTTAAAGCCTTTGCAGATAGACGTTTGCAAGGGCTTATATTTTTGTTTTGAATATTGACATTGATTGGAATTATGATACACTTTATTTGTTATAATTACATTAAAAAGCGGGAAATCATATGAAAAAAGTAATAGTAATTGGCGCAGGGGCATCAGGGATGATTGCCGCAGGCCGGGCGGCCGAGCTTGGGAATGAGGTTTATCTTTTAGAGAAAAATGATAGACTAGGTAAAAAGCTATATATAACCGGAAAAGGGCGTTGTAACCTCACTAACAACTCATCGGTTGAAACGCTGATAGAAAATGTTACGGCGAATCCCTATTTTATGTACAGTTCTTTTTATAATTTTGATAGTCAGTCTGTTATAGATTTCTTCAAAGGTTTGGGGCTTAGCACAAAGACCGAAAGGGGAAATAGGGTTTTTCCTGCCTCTGATAAAGCCAGCGATGTTGTTGCTGCCTTAAAAAGATATTGTGTGCAGAATGGTGTTAAGACTGTCCTGGGCTCTGCTGTTTCGGAAGTTTTGGTTGAAGAGGGACGAGTTATAGGTATTGCTTTAGTCAATGGTAAGAGTTACAATGCTGACGCTGTAATTATCGCAACCGGCGGTTTGTCATACCCAGCTACAGGCTCTACAGGCGATGGTTATCGTTTTGCCAAACAGTTGGGGCATAAGGTGACCAAATTAAATCCATCCCTAGTTCCATTGCGGGTTGGAGAGGAATGGGTTAGGGAATTACAGGGGTTAAGCCTTAAAAATATATCAATTACATTGTTTGACGGAAAGAAACGTATTTATAATGATTTTGGCGAAATGCTGTTTACTCATTTTGGTGTGTCCGGCCCTGTTATTCTAAGCGCCAGCAGTTATTTGATGGGTAAATACGAAAAAAATTGCAAGCTGTGTATTGATTTAAAGCCTGCTCTATCGGAAAAGGAATTGGACTTACGAATTCTTAGGGATTTTGAGAAATATATTAATAAAGATTTCAGAAACAGTTTGGACGATTTATTACCGCAGAAGATGATACCTGTTATTGTTGAACTTTCCGGTATTTCACCTGATAAAAAAGTTAATGCGATTACAAAGCAGGAGCGGCTTGGGCTTGTTGGATTGCTAAAGAACCTTACACTTACAGTCATTGGAAACACTGGCTTTAACGAAGCTGTTATAACTTCCGGCGGTGTGTGTGTTGATGAAATAGATCCATCAACCCTACAGTCCAAAATTGTGAATGGGTTATACTTTGTAGGCGAGGTTTTGGATGTGGACGCTTATACAGGTGGGTTTAATTTGCAGATTGCTTTTTCAACCGGTTATACCGCTGGTTCAAATGTTTAGGGAGGGGTTTTAATGTCGGTAGCAACTATTAGGGGCGCAATTACGACTGATAATAGCACGGTAGACATTTTGAGGGATACAACTATCATGTTGGAGGAAATAATATCAGCAAACGGATTGGATTTGGGTGATATAACGTCAATACTGTTTACGGCTACAAAAGATTTGACCAGCACTTATCCTGCTGTTGCTGCAAGGGGGCTGGGCATAACGAATGCTTCGCTTATGTGTATGCAGGAGATGTTTGTCGAAAACAGCCTGGAAAAATGCATAAGGTGCATGGTCACTGTAAAGACCATTAAACAGCAGAATGAGATGGTTCATGTTTATTTAAAAGGAGCCAAAATGTTAAGGCCGGATTTAAAGAGTAAATAATTAATGTCAAATATTTTTGGAGGCTTAGATGGGTTTTCAGGTTGCAATAGATGGGCCATGTGGTTCGGGAAAAAGTACGGTTGCAAAAACTGTTGCTAAAGAACTAGGATTTATTTATATAGACACAGGCGCGATGTATCGTGCTGTCGGATTGTTTGCTATGAACAAGGGCGTCAGCTTTGATGATCATGAAGCTATAGTCCGCTTGTTAGATGGGATAGATATAAAGGTTTCATACGTCGATTTTACTCAAAAGATATTCCTAAACGGAGATGACGTTACAACCGTTATTCGTTCTCAGGCTGTTGCGGATGCTTCGTCAAGGGTTGCAGTTATAAATGATGTACGTAAAAAGCTGGTGGAAATCCAACGTAGCCTAGCAGAAAACAACGATGTTATAATGGACGGGCGCGATATTGGAACCCACGTTTTGTCCAATGCTGATGTAAAAATATATTTGGATGCAAGCGTTGAGGCAAGGAGCGAAAGACGCGTTTATGAGCTTAAACAGCTTGGTTTTGATCCGGATATAAATGAAATAATACGTGAAATACGCAAAAGAGACTATAACGATATGAATAGAGAGCATTCCCCTCTTAGAAAAGCGAATGACGCTGTTGTTATAGATACGAGCACTATGGATGTTGAGGCGGTTAAAAATGCCGTTATAATGCAGATAAATAAAAAGCGCTAAGCCAGCCATATGAAAGGACTGTGAACATGTTTTATTCAATCGCAAGGTTTTTGGTTGCAATATATATTCATTTGTTTTATAGGATAAATGTTATCGGTGCGGAGAATATCCCGGAAGGAGGCATTATTATATGCTCAAACCATTTGAGCCTTAATGATCCTGTTTTGTTGGGGGTTGGGATAAAAAGACACATAACTTATATTGCTAAAAAAGAATTGTTTAAAAATAAGTTTTTTGGTTTGATTTTAAAAAATCTAACTGCTATACCAATAGACAGGAGTACGTCTGATATGTCAGCGTTTAAAACAGTCGTTTCACGTCTTAAAGAAGGGGCTGCCGTTGGTATATTCGCTCAAGGAACAAGGGTTAAAGAGCTTGATACGAAGCAAGCAAAGGCAGGCGTTGCATTATTTGCTTATAAAGCAGGCGTGCCTATTGTTCCTGTATGTATAACAGCTTCATATAAGCTTTTTTCAGAGGCTTATATCAACATTGGAAAACCTATATCTCTTGAGGAATATGCAGGGGTTAAACTGAAAACCGATCAGCTAAGCGATATAACAGAAAAGGTTATGGAAGAAATATCTGCTTTACAGATAAGTAAAAATTTTGTAAAATAAACAATAAATAATAAATTTAAAAAAATATTGACTATACTAATATATGAATGTATTATATGTATTATGGGATATTATATGGCAGTTTGTCAAATATTGATGGAGGTTATGTTCAAAATGGAGGTCATTTTGGCCAAGACTGCCGGATTTTGTTTCGGGGTGAAACGGGCTGTCGAATGCGCGTATGAAACAGCGCGCTTAGGCAAGGCATTCAGCTATGGCCCAATTATTCATAATAAGGTTGTAACAGACGATTTGGCAAAAAAAGGTGTCGAGATAATAGAGGGGTTTGACGAAAAGCCAAACGGCAAGGTCATCCTGCGTTCTCACGGCGTTGCGCCGTTAGTTTATTCACAGCTTGACGAAAAACAGATAGATTATATAGATTGTACTTGCCCGGACGTTAAAAAGATTCATAATATTGTCAAATCTGCTGTGGACTGCGGCCAGAAGGTCATTATCGCCGGGCGTGCAGATCATCCGGAGGTTATAGGTATAAATGGCTGGGCAGGAGGAAACGCGATAATTTTCGCTTCTTTTGATGAAATCGGTGATTTTGTTTTTGATCTGGGGCATGAATATTGCCTTGTTGCTCAAACCACTTTTTCGCAGGAAATGTTTCAGAAAATAACAGAAGAGCTACTTAAAAAAGATATTATTTTTGATAAGCACAATACTATTTGCAGAGCATCTGCTATGCGTCAAGCAGAGGCGGAAAAATTGTCTGCTGTTGTAGATAAAATGATTGTTATTGGCGATAAAAAAAGCTCTAATTCCGTAAAATTGTATGAAATTTGTAGAAAAAATTGTAAACATGTATATTTTATTGAAACAATTGGAGATTTAGAGTTGAATATTTTTTCGCCAGATGATAAAATTGGTATAACCGCTGGTGCGTCAACGCCGCCGGCTACTATAAAGGAGGCTATACTGCTAATGAGTGAATTAGAAAACGGAAAGGATCCATCATTTGAAGAAATGCTTAACGAAACGTTTGTTACTTTACATACAGGCGATGTTGTTAAAGGGACGGTAATTTCAGTTTCAAATGGCGAGGTTTCTGTAAATTTAGGTTTTAAATCCGACGGTCTTATCCAAAAGGGTGAATTTTGTGACGACCCAGATGTTAACCCGGCTAATATTGTTAAGCCTGGTGATGAGGTTGAGGTTTTTGTTATTAGAGTAAATGACGGAGATGGTAACGTTCTTCTTTCAAAAAGACGTGTTGATTCTCAAAAAGGCATGGAAGATATTGAGGATGCCGTTGAAACAAAGGCTGTGTTTAAAGGTAAAATTGTTGAAGTCGTTAAGGGCGGTGTTATCGCTATTGTTAACGGCATAAGAGCGTTCGTTCCATCAAGCCAGATTTCTAATAGATTTGTTGAGGATATGAGTGTTTTCAAAGGCCAAGAGCTTGATTTTAACATTCTTGAGGTTGATAAGGCAAAGCGCCGTGTTATCGCAGGAAGAAAAGAGCTTGCCAAAAAGCAGTTGACTGAGCAAAAGGAAAAAGTTTTCTCAACAATTGAGCCGGGCCAAAAAATAGACGGAACGGTTAGCCGTATCGTTGATTTTGGTGCATTTGTTGATTTAGGCGGTGTAGACGGCCTTATCCATATTTCCGAGCTTTCTTGGGGCAGGGTTAAAAAGGTTACTGATGTTCTAAAAGAAGGCGACAAAGTTGCTGTAACAGTTTTAGAGGTTAATAAAGAAAAGGAAAAGATTTCCCTTTCATTAAGAAATGTTGACAATAATCCGTGGACTAATGCTGCTGAAAAATACGCAGTAGGAAATATAGTAACAGGCAGAGTTGTTCGTATTGTTCCTTTTGGCGCATTTGTTGAGTTGGAAGAAGGTATAGACGGTCTTGTTCATATTTCCCAAATTTCTCAAAAACGTGTTGAAAAGCCAGAAGATGAGCTTTCTATTGGTCAAGTAGTTCAAGTTAAAGTAACTGATATTAACCTTGAAACAAAGAAAATAAGTTTATCCAAAAAAGCCGCTGAGGAGCCTGCCAAGGAAGAAGAGGTTGTTGAAAATATTGAAACGCCTGAAGAAGTGGCTCAGGAAACGGTGGCTGCTTCGGAAGAAACGGCAGATGTTGAAAATGCTTAAGCTTAATATATCTTAAATTTTATATAGACACCATATTTTACAGTGCTAAATTTTGCACTGTGAAAGCCATGGTGTTTTTTGTTGTAAACGCTTATTCGGGCTGTATGTTTATATAACTTTTGATTAGGGAGGGTAAAGAGCATGATTTGGAACAAAGAAATGGAATGCGCAACAAGGCAAAAAATGAATGATATTCAGCTGGAACAACTAAAAGCAACGGTTAAGCATGTGTATAAAAACGTTGAGTTTTATAGGAAAAGGCTGGATGAGGCTGGCATCGGCGATAAAATCACATCGCTGGACGACCTAAAACGTGTACCATTTACCACAAAGGAGGATTTGCGTCAGCATTATCCGTATGGTACTTTTGCAGTTCCGCTTAAAGAGATTGTGCGGCTTCACGCATCTTCAGGAACAACGGGAAAGCCAACAGTCGTTGGGTATACAAGGCATGACATAGATATGTGGAGTGAATCATGCGCTAGATTTATAGCAATGGCAGGCGTTGATGATACTGATATAGCCCAGATTGCTTTTGGTTATGGCTTATTTACAGGAGCTTTGGGTCTGCATTTTGGTTTGGAAAAAGTGGGCGCTTCTGTTATTCCGATTTCTGGTGGTAATACGGAAAAGCAATTTATGGTTATGAAAGACTTTGGAACAACCGCCCTTATATGTACTCCATCTTATGCCGTTTATATGGGAGAGGCTTTGGAGGAATATGGATATAAAAAATCAGACTTAAAGCTTAAATACGGTTTGTTCGGCGGAGAAGGGCATACGCTTGAAATGAACGCTGAGATAGAGAAAAAGCTCGGTATACTTGCTTTGGAAAACTACGGTTTGAGTGAAGTCGGCGGCCCTGGCGTTTCCGGCGAATGCGAGCACAAAGTAGGTATGCATATAGCTGAGGACTTGTTTATTCCAGAAGTAATTAACCCTGAAACCGGAGAGGTTCTTCCATACGGTGCCGAGGGTGAGCTTGTTATCACGACGATAAACAAGGAGGGCTTCCCTGTGCTTCGTTACAGAACAAAGGATATAACGAGCCTTATTCCCGAACAGTGCAAATGCGGGCGCACTTCCATAAGGATGACGAAGTGTAAAGGCAGAAGCGATGACATGCTTATTATTAGAGGTGTAAACGTTTATCCGTCCCAAATCGAAGGCGTTATAATCGGTATGGAGCATATAAGCCCGTTCTATCAGCTTGTCTTAACTAAGAAAGACCGTATGGACGTGCTTGAGGTTCAAATCGAAGTTGTGGACGAAAGCCTGCTTGAGCGCTACAGCGAACTTGAGGCTCTTGAAAACAAATTGAAGGCGAAGCTGCATTCAGTGCTTGGCTTAAACTGTAAGGTCAGATTAAGAGAACCGATGGCTATTGAAAGAACCGTAGGAAAATCAAAGAGAGTTTTAGATCTTAGAAATCAATAAGAAAATACATACTTAGAGATACATTTATGTTAGGAGCGATAACTTGAATAACACGACAAAAGTTTTGATGCTGGGCAATGCCGCGATTGCACGGGGAGCATTTGAGGCAGGGGCAAAGGTAGCTTCCGCTTATCCCGGCACACCTAGTACGGAAATCACAGAATACATATCACAGTATAAAGAAATATATTCAGAATGGGCGCCTAATGAAAAGGTTGCTATGGAAACGGTTATCGGATCAAGTATAGCAGGCGCACGCTCTATATGCGCAATGAAGCACGTTGGCCTCAATGTTGCGGCGGATCCATTGTTCACCGCTTCATATACAGGCGTAAACGCCGGGCTTGTTATATGCGTTGCTGACGACCAAGGTATGCATTCTTCGCAAAATGAGCAGGATAGTAGGCATTATGCAAACGCCAGCAAAACGCTTATGCTGGAACCAGCTGATAGCAATGAATGCAAGGAGTTTGTAAAAAAAGCATTTGCGATGAGTGAGGAATATGACACACCTGTTATTATCCGTTTATCCACGCGTATTTCCCACTCCCAAGGGCTTGTTGAAATAAACGAGCCGGAGGATGTGGCATTAAAGCCTTATGAAAAGAATCCTGGAAAATACGTTATGATGCCCGCCATGGCAAGAGCAAGGCATATAATCGTTGAGGATCGTATAAACAAACTGAAAGAGCTTGCGGAAACATCGCCGCTTAACCATGTTGAATACAACAGCAAAAAAATTGGTGTTATAGCAGGCGGTATTGCTTATCAATATGCAAAGGAAGCTTTGGGAGAAAATGCTTCGTATTTAAAGCTTGGTATTGTTTATCCTCTTCCGGAGAAGCTGTTGAAGGACTTTGCCGCTTCTGTGGACGAATGTTATGTTATAGAGGAGCTAGACCCTGTTATTGAAAACCATTGCAAGGCTATCGGTATTAATGTTATAGGCAAGGAAAAATTCTCTTTGCTTGGGGAATACAGCGCAGAAATGATAAGCAATATTATATTAAACAAGAAATCCGAATTTGTGACCAGGGATGAGCAAATCCCGGGAAGACCTCCGGTTATGTGTGCTGGTTGCCCTCATAGAGCCGTATTTAACGTGCTTAACCGCTTGAAGGTTGTTGTAAGTGGGGACATCGGATGCTATACACTTGCTGCTTTATCGCCGCTTAATGCTTTGGATGCTTGTGTCTGTATGGGTGCCAGTGTTTCTATGGCTCATGGTATGGATAAAGCGCGCCAAGGCGAAATGAGCAAAAAAACCGTTGCCGTTATTGGCGATTCAACGTTTATTCATAGCGGAATTACCTCGCTTATAGATATTGTTTATAACAAGGGAAATTCAACCGTTATTATTTTGGATAACTCCATAACCGGTATGACGGGACATCAAGAAAACCCAACCACCGGTAAAACGATCAAAGGCGAGCCGACAACGCAAATAAACTTAAAACTGCTGTGCGAGGCTGTTGGCGTAAAACGCGTTACTGTTATTGATCCGTTTAACACAGATGATTTTACTGCGCTTGTTAAGCAAGAATTGGCTGCCGAAGAAGTATCCGTTATCATTGCGCAGCGTCCTTGTGCGCTTTTAAAATCAGCTGCTTACACGGGCAAATGCTCTATTAATATAGAAAAATGCAAGAAATGCAATATATGTTTGAAAACCGGTTGTCCGGCTATTATCAAGGTTAATGACAATTTGACCATTGAGCCAACCCTGTGCGTTGGATGTACTCATTGCCAGCGTGTATGCAAGTTTGGCGCTATTGATAAGGAGGATGGCCAGAATGGATAATGCAACAAATATTATGATAGTTGGCGTTGGGGGCCAGGGAACACTTTTGGCAAGCCGCGTAATCGGTAACACAGCGATAAAAGCAGGCTACGACGTTAAAGTCTCTGAGGTTCATGGTATGTCTCAAAGGGGCGGAAGCGTTGTTACATATGTAAAATATTCCAAGGATAAGGTTTGCTCACCGATAGTAGGTGAGGGCTGCGCAGATATTATTTTGGCATTTGAGCTGCTTGAAGCCTACAGAAATATTGAGTTCTTAAAAGACGGCGGCAAGCTTATCGTCAACAACCAAAAGATAAATCCAATGCCTGTTATAACAGGCCAAGCATCTTATCCTGCAAATATCATCAAAAAAATTAAGGATAAAGGTATAGACCTGATTGAAACCGATGCCCTATCCAGAGCTATCGCTGCGGGAAATCAAAAGGCCGTAAACGTTGTTCTTATTGGCTTATTGGCTTCTATTTCAAAGGATTTTGCAAAGGAAGAATGGCTTGATGCACTCAAAGCAACTGTTCCTGCAAAGCTTTTGGATGTTAACCTAAAGGCTTTTGAAGCGGGATATTCTATATAAGGTGTATGCTTTAAGACAAAATAATTAACGTTTTGGGGGTTACTTATGAAGTACTGGAACGAAAGAATCGAAACGATGGGCCGTGAGGAACTTAACCGTATGCAGGCGGAGCGGCTTAGAAGAACTGTGGAAAAGGTTTACACAAATGTACCGTATTACAGGAAAAAAATGCAGGATTTGGGTCTTATGCCGGGCGATATAAAAACCGTTGACGATCTGAAAAAGCTTCCATTCACAACAAAGCAAGACCTTAGGGACAATTATCCGTTTGGTACGTTTGCCGTTCCTATGGAGCAGATTGTCAGAGTTCATGCTTCCAGCGGAACAACAGGCAAACAGACTGTTGTTGGATATACAGGCAAGGATATTGAGGTTTGGTCAGAATGTATGGCAAGGTGCCTTGTTATGGCTGGCCAGGATGATAAATCCAGAGTCCAGGTTTCATATGGCTATGGCCTTTTCACAGGTGGCCTTGGGGCGCATTATGGTGCGGAACGCATGGGCGCAACAGTTATCCCCACTTCTTCTGGCAATACCCAACGCCAAATCAATGTTATAAAAGACTTTGGAACAACTTGTATATGCTGCACTCCTTCATATGCTTTGTATATTGCGGAAACAATGGAGGAAATGGGCATTTCTAAAGACGAAATAAAGCTTAATGCAGGTGTTTTCGGCGCAGAACCGTGGACAATCGGCATGAGAAATGAGCTTGAAGCCCGCCTTGGTATAAAAGCGTTTGACATATATGGTTTAAGCGAAATTATGGGGCCTGCCGTTTCACAGGATTGTGAATTCCAAAACGGTCTTCATGTTTGGGAAGATTGTTACATAGCGGAGATTATTGATCCTGATACAGGCGAGGTATTGCCGGAAGGCTCAACAGGGGAAATCGTTTTTACAACGATTAACAAAGAAGGCATTCCGCTTATCAGATATCGCACGAGAGACATTTCATCGCTTAACTATGCATTATGTGATTGTGGCAGAACCCATGTAAGAATGGCGAAACCTACAGGCAGAAGTGATGATATGCTTATTATCCGTGGTGTAAACGTATTCCCGTCGCAAATAGAAAGCGTTCTCCTTGATATGGGCCAGACTTCCGCTCATTATCAAATCATTATTGAAAGAGAAGGCTTGCTGGATACGATGACGCTGGAAATCGAAGTTTCCGAAGAGATGTTCTCAGACTATGTTAAAGGTATGGAAGACGTAGAGAAGAATCTGAGGAAGCAAATTGAGAGTGTTTTGGGTATCGCATGTAAAGTGCGGCTTGTTGAGCCAAAGAGCATCCAACGCTCCGAAGGCAAGGCTAAGAGAGTTATTGATAAACGTAATTTAAAATAAATATTCGATTGCAAAACGTATAAAGGAGGCCTATTTATGAAAATTAGACAGTTATCCGTATTTGTAGAAAATAAAGGCGGCAAGCTTGCTCAGATAACAAGCATTCTTGCAGCAAATGAAATTAATATTCTTGCGCTTTCCATCGCTGATACGACTGATTTTGGCATACTGCGCATTATCGTCGAGGATGCAGACAAAGCGTATAGCGTGTTAAAAGAAGCTGGGGTTATGGTTAAATCAACAGACGTTGTTGTTATCGCTTTGGAAAACAAGCCGGGCAGCCTCAATAAGGTTCTTGGTGACCTCAACGAGGGTGGCTTGCAGATTGAATATATGTATCATTTTTCCAATCAAACCGAGGCAAATGAATCAATGCTTGTGCTTAGGCTGAATAATCAAGAGCGCGCTCTTGAGGTTTTAAATAACGCAGGCGTTAAGGTTATGAACGCAGACGTAGTTAAAGGGCTGTAGGGTTTGGGGCTTTGCCCCAAACCTCGCGATGTCGGTAAATGCTAAAATTTCTAACGGACGGCCAAAGGCCGTCCCTACAATTGCCGTAAAACCGGGGTTTCTGTAGGGGCGCGCATTGCGCGTCCGTATTGCTCGATGAATTATCGACGCCTAGGGTTTGGGGCTTTGCCCCAAACCTCTTTTAAATTTATGGAGGTGAAGTACCTTTTGGAAATATGTTCAAGTGAAAAATGTACTGGATGTATGACTTGCTATAATATATGCTCTGCTAACGCAATAACTATTAAAATAGATAATGAAGGTTTCCCATATCCATATGTAAGCCAGAATTGCACAAACTGCAATCTTTGTAAAAAATGTTGCCATATAAACAACGACTTGCTGCCGGGCGACAAAAAGATAGCGTATGCTTCATGGCTTAAAGATAAAAAAGGTAGAAGAAACAGCACGTCAGGCGGAGCGTTCACGGCATTTGCAGACTATGTTTTAAAAAATAATGGCGCAATTTATGGTGTAGCGTTTGACGAGGATTTTAATGTTATACATAAGCGTGCCACTGATTCAATCGGAGTTGAACAATTCAAAGGCTCAAAATATGTGCAGAGTGATTTGAAAAACACATTTGCTGAAGCGAAAAACGATTTGGAAAATAATAAGCTAGTCTTATTTACAGGAACTCCCTGCCAAATTGCCGCGTTAAAATTATATCTTAACAAAGAATATAACAATCTTCTGACATGTGACCTAGTGTGCCACGGAGTTCCGTCTCCAAGGATTTTTAAGGAATATATAGCTAATATGGAAAAAAAGTACAACTCTAAAATTAAAGAAATTAAGTTTAGGGATAAAAAACGCAGTTGGTTATGCTTTAACATGAAATTAGTTTTTGAAAACCGAAAGACTTATGCAGGCAATATGGCCATCGATCCATTTTATGTGGGATATTTAAAAAACTTCTTTTTAAGAATGGGATGCCATTTTTGTAAATACACAAATATGGATAGAATATCTGATGTTACAATTGCTGATTTTTGGTATTATTTTAAGACAGAGGATAAAGATATCAATAATGATAAGGGCATATCACTAATAATAATAAATACCGAAAAAGGATTGGATTTATTTAATAATTCAAAAGCAATAATGCATAATTATGAAAAGCCATATGACCGTATATATAAAATTCAACCCTCTTTATATAAATATCCGCCAGTTCCAGAGATAAGAAATGATTTTTGGAATGACTTAGAGAGTAGTGGCTACGCATTTGTTGAAGATAAATATTTAAAACCTCGCAAAGATATGCGTGTTCATGTTTTGCATTATAACTACGGATATTATATTGCCTCATTCATATTGAAAATGAAAGGCATTGCAAAAAAGATTTTAAAAAGATAAATCCCAAGATATAAAACAACCCCTGATGGTTATAATACAAACCAAAGGGGTTGTTTTTTCATGTATAATATAACGATGAAAAAAAGCTGTAAAAATTTCAAATCAATGTATGAAGGTTCGCTCAGTATGCTGCAACAAAACCCGCTGGAAATAAACTGCAAAAATTGCGTATACTTCTCCAGCAGGAACTGCTCGGCCAATCTTGATGATTCGCATGTGCTATTTTAGTATGCCTTGCCCCAATACAGCATATCGCTGGCCGGCTTACCACAGCAAACGCATTTGTCGCCAACCGCTTCTTGCGCAAATGGAATACAGCGGGACGTAACGCCGGCTTTTTCTTTAATTTCATTTTCACACGCCAAATCTCCGCACCACATAGCCTTTATAAAGCCGGGTTTTTCGTCTGCTGTTTTAATAAGCTCATCCATGTCAATAGCTGTGTAGGTTTTTTCTTCTCTATGCGAAAGTGCTTTTTTATAAAGCGCTGTTTGAATATCATCAAGTGTTTTTGCAACTGCATTTTCAATATCGTCAAGCGAAACAATCGTCTTTTCGCGATTATCCCTGCGAACAAGAACGGCTTGGTTTTGCTCAATATCCTTAGGCCCGATTTCTATTCTTACAGGCACACCTTTCATCTCATACTCGCTGAATTTCCAGCCCGGCGATTTATCGCTGGAGTCCGTTTTAACCCTGCAAATATTCTTTAGCTTGCCTTCAAGCTCGTATGCTTTATCCAAAACGCCTTCCTTATGCTGAGCGATAGGAACTATAACGGCTTGGATAGGCGCAATTTGTGGCGGAAGCACAAGACCGCTGTTATCGCCATGAACCATTATTATCGCGCCGATAAGACGTGTCGTCATGCCCCATGATGTTTGATGAACGTATTGCAGTTCGTTATTTTTGTCTGTATATTGGATGCCGAAGGAACGGGCAAAGCCGTCTCCAAAGTTATGGCTTGTGCCGGATTGCAGAGCTTTTCCATCGTGCATAAGGCTTTCAATTGTATAAGTAGATTCTGCCCCGGCGAATTTTTCTTTATCAGTCTTTTTGCCGCGGACGACAGGTATAGCCAAAATCTGCTCACAAAAATCTGCATAAACATTCAGCATTTTTATTGTTTCTTCATGGGCTTCCTCTTTTGTAGCATGAGCTGTATGCCCTTCCTGCCATAAAAACTCCAGCGTTCTTAAAAACGGACGAGTAGTCTTTTCCCAGCGCACAACCGAGCACCATTGGTTATACAGTTTAGGCAAATCCCTATAGGATTGAATAACATTTGCATAATGGTCGCAAAATAGTGTTTCGGAAGTCGGACGAACGCAAAGGCGTTCTGTCAATCTTTCGTCGCCGCCGTGGGTAACCCAAGCCACTTCTGGGGCAAAACCAGCGACGTGGTCCTTTTCCTTCTGCAAAAGGCTTTCAGGGATAAACATTGGCATATAAACGTTTTCGTGACCAGTTTCTTTAAATCTTGTGTCCAGATATTTTTGGATGAGTTCCCAAATAGCGTAGCCATATGGGCGAATAATCATGCAGCCTCGGACGGATGAATAGTCAACCAAATCGGCTTTTTTAACGACATCCGTATACCATTTAGGGAAATCTACCTCCATATCGGTTATTTCTTCGACAAACTTTTCTTTTTCCTTTGCCATTTATGAAGCCTCGCTTTCAGAGTGTCATATAATATATTTTTCAAATAATTATCATTGTTCTTTTATTTTTTCAGCCAAATCATTAAGATAGACCCATCTATCCATCTTAACCTCCAGCTTTTTCTCCAACTCTTCCTTTTGAGCCATAAGCTGCGCGAGAAGCTGATAATCGCTGGACTTCGCTGCCATTTCGGCCTCTACTTTAGCCAAGCTATTTTCAATTTCCGCGATATCAGAATCGATAGAATCGTATTCCTTTTGCTCATTATATGAAAATTTAAGTTTTTTAGATTTGGATGTTTGAGTTTGCTTTGGCTCGGATTTTTTTTGCACTTCAATTGCGGTGTGTTCGGCGCACCTTTCGCTGTAATCCGTGTATCCGCCGTTATATTGGTTAATATCGCCGTTTTCAAAAGCGAATATCGTATCCACGACTTTATCAAGGAAATATCTGTCATGGGAAACAGTGATAACGGCTCCGTTAAAGCCATCCAAATAATCCTCAATGATAGACAAGGTCTCTATATCAAGGTCGTTTGTTGGTTCGTCCAGAAGCAGGATATTGGGTGCTTCCATTAGTACTTTTAAGAAGAACAATCGCCGTTTTTCCCCTCCGGACAGGCGATTTATAGGGTTATACTGCAAATCAGGCGGAAACAAAAACTTCTCCAGCATTTGTGAAGCGGTTATAACGCCGTCTTGGGTTGATATATTTTCCGCAGTTTCCTTAACAAAATCAATAACCCGCATATCACCTAAACCAGCGGTTTCGTATGCATCGTTTTCCTGAGCGAAGTACCCAATTTTAACGGTTTCTCCATAATCCACCATTCCGGAATCAGGCGTAGTCTTGCCTGCAATAATTTTTAGAAGCGTTGATTTACCACAGCCGTTCGGCCCGACAATGCCTATGCGTGCATCACGCAAAACTGTATGCTCAAAGCCTTTTACAATAATCCTGCCGCCATAGCTTTTGGATATATTTTTTATTTCTATAGTTTTTCTGCCCAGCCTGCTGGAAACGGATGTGATATCCACTTTTGCGGATGTTTGCGGCTTGTCCCTTGCGCTAAGCTCCTCAAACCTCTCAATACGGGATCTGCTTTTTGTGCTTCTGGCTCTTGCGCCCCGGCGTATCCATTCCAGCTCTTTTTTAAACAGAGCCATGTTTTTGCGTTCTGTAGCTATTTCCATTTCCTCGCGCTGGTATTTAAGCTCCAGATATTTTGAATAATTTGCCTGATAATTATACAGGTTTCCACGGGAAATCTCAACAATCCTGTTAGTAACCCGTTCCAGGAAATATCTGTCATGAGTTATCATAATAATCGCGCCGGGATATTTTTTCAGGTATGTTTCCAACCATGAAACCATCTCATTATCCAAATGGTTCGTGGGCTCATCCATAATTAAAACTTCGCACGGGGCAACTAACGCCGCAGCAATAGCAACCCGTTTCTTCTCACCGCCGGACAAAGTTTCTACAGATGCATCAAAATCTGTTATCCCAAGCTTAGTAAGGATGGTTTTGGCTTCGTATTCGGCGGTGTGCTTGTCGTTTTCAGATAAGCCGTGCAAAACATGGTCTATTATAGGCAAGCCATTATCAAAGGCAGGATTCTGCCCAAGATATGATATGCGGACGCCGGTGGTTTTCGTGATGGTACCTTCGTCCGGCTGCTCCATCCCCGCAATGATTTTAAGCAGAGTGGATTTGCCCGCCCCGTTTATGCCGATAACCCCAACCTTATCCCCCTCATGAAGAAATAGGGAAACGCCGTCTAACAGCTTTTTGTCCGTATAACCTTTTGAAATTTTTTCAGCGGATAACAGTATCAAAGCAAACCCACCTATTTCTCATACTAATTTGTGTTCTTTCAAATAATTACTATTACCTTGAATGCGAATTAGTATCACCAATCCACAAATTTTTAAGAACAACGGTAACACTGCCGTCGTCGTTATTAACAAACTCAATTGTTTCGGAATCATCAGTCAGTTCCGAAGGGAATTTTAGCTCTATACCGTTGGAAGCCTTAAACTTATGCGATCCAAATTGCTGCTTAACGAACTTTTCACCCAAATTTACGTCTGATTTAAGCCCTGCTTCTTTTGCAAGCGAAACAAAATCGGTTCTGGCTTCTTCATTATCGCCAAAAACCTTGGATGCTACATTGGAAAAGCTAACGTAACCTTCCTCCTCCTCGGCTTCCTCAATCAAAGCCATCTTGACTCGAGCCATTGCGGAAACATCTCCCTCAAAATATTGCTGGGTGATTTCCTCAGCTATGTCGTTAATAGCGCTGACAACCTCTTTTTTAGAAAGCTCCGGGCTGCAATCCAAAAACAGCTCAGAGAAATAAAACTTGGATTCTCCGTCGATTATATACGGTTTTTCTAAAAGCCTAACGACCATAGGGTCATAAGGTATGAGGCATGCTTCATCAACCTTGCCGCCATCAAACGGCAAAACTGTTTGATATTTTACGATTTGATTGTCCGAACCAGCTTCGCCGGAAGCAACCTGATGCATGAAGCACTCCTTATAATTAAGCTTAAAAATGGCCAAATAAGCGTCATTCTTTATCTCAAACTGAACGACAAGCACATCTGCTGATGGTATGGATTGGCTTTTTTGCATAGCGTCTGATAACAAAGCGCATATTTTGTGGCTGGCATCTTTGAAATATAAATCCCCGCCTATGTATTGGTTAATAATAGCGAGACATTTAGAATCAGGATTAAACGTTGCCTCTCTAGCGGATGTGTTGTTAATAAGCTTTTTTATGTGCTTGCTTATGTATTCGCAGCAAATATCGCTGTCTATATCAAGCTCTTGGTCAGAAAATACCGATTCGCCGCCATCGTTGTTTAAAACGTGCAAAATTGCGTTGTTAATAAATATTTCCATATATTTTTTCACCTTTTTTCTGATTGTTTGTTAAATATTAAGAGAAAATCATTATATCACAGCAGTATTAAATGTTAAAGCTTTTTAAAGAGTTTCGCAAAAAAGTTTGATTATGGTGTGCGCCAAAAAATGTTTTTAAGTTTTTTTGAAAAAACCATTGACAAAATGATTCAACTCTGCTAACATACCAGATAACCTAATTTATAAATGCGTTGATTGAGAAATTAAATTCTCCGCCTTTTTCAGAGAGTTATTGTCCGCTTTGTTTGCGGAATTGGTGCGAAATAACAATGGCTTGAATTTATAAATCCCTCATGAGCAGAGTTTCCGAACGCTTTTTTTATAAAGCTATTAAGAAATTTCCGGTATGCCCCGTTATAGGCTGCGGTTTGATGGAACCGTATGAGTCTTTTATTTGTGAAAATAAAAGAGAACTAAGGGTGGTATCACGTGGGTTATTATAACGCCTCGTCCCTATGAACGTATAGTCGTTTATAGAACGGGGCTTTTTTATAACAAAAATTGATGTAAAAAAAAGAAGGTGAGAATATGGAAAGGCATGTTTTGTCAATATTGGTTGAAAACCATCCCGGTGTTTTGAGCAGGATTTCCGGCCTCTTTAGCCGCCGATGTTACAATATTGATTCTTTAAGCGTCGGTGTGACGGAAAACCCGGATATATCAAGGATAACAATAGTTACCCGCGGAGAAGACATGGTGATAGAGCAAATAAAGAACCAAGTCGATAAGCTAATAGACGTTAAAAAAATTATAGAACTGGATTCAGGCACGTCTGTATTTCGTGAGCTTGCTTTAATAAAGGTTTTCGCCGATGCAAAAACACGCTCAGAAGTCGTTAGTATTGCGGATATTTTCAGAGCAAACATAATTGATGTGTCCAGCGAAACGCTTACAGCAGAAATAACAGGAGACCAAAGAAAGATAACTGCGTTTTTGGAACTCGTAGAGCCATACGGCGTCAAAGAAATTGTCCGCACGGGCCTGACCGGCCTGAAACGCGGCGCTTCTTACCTAAAAGAATATAATAAATTTGAGGAGGCATAAAAACATGGCAAAGATGTTTTATCAAGAGGATTGTAAATTGGAATTATTAAAGGACAAAACAGTAGCGATTATTGGATACGGAAGCCAAGGCCACGCCCATGCGCTTAATCTGCACGAATCAGGTATTAATGTTATCGTTGGGTTATATGAGGGCAGCAAATCATGGAAAGCGGCGGAAGAAGCAGGCCTCGCTGTTATGGTGGCAGCAGATGCAGTTAAAAACGCTGATGTTATCATGATTCTTATTAACGATGAAAAACAAGCAAAGCTTTATCAGGAAAGCGTAAAACCATACCTTACCGCAGGAAAATATCTTGCATTTGCTCATGGTTTTAATATCCACTATGGTCAAATCGTGCCTCCGGCTGATGTAAACGTATTTATGATTGCGCCTAAGGGCCCTGGTCATACAGTTCGTAGCCAGTATCAAGAAGGCAAAGGCGTTCCTTGTCTTATCGCTGTTTATCAAGACCCGTCTGGCAACACTAAAGACATCGGTCTTGCTTATGCGGCGGGTATTGGCGGAGCACGAGCTGGTATTCTTGAAACAACATTCAGAGAAGAGACAGAAACAGACCTTTTCGGTGAGCAAGCTGTTCTTTGCGGCGGTGTAACTGAATTGATGAAGAAAGGCTTTGAGGTTTTAGTCGAAGCAGGATACCAACCTGAAAGCGCATATTTCGAATGCGTTCACGAGATGAAGCTTATTGTAGACCTTATTAATCAAGGCGGTTTTAGTTACATGCGTTATTCCATAAGCGATACTGCTGAATATGGCGATTATGAAACCGGCAAAAGAATTGTTACTGATGACACTAAGGCTGAAATGAAGAAGGTTCTTAAAGAAATCCAAGACGGAACCTTTGCAACAAAATGGATTTTGGAGAATCAATGCAATCGCCCGCACTTTAATGCTACGAGAAGACTCGAAACAGAGCATCAGGTAGAAGTAGTCGGAGCAGAGCTTAGAAAAATGATGAGCTGGTTGAAGAAGTAGGGCGCGCATTGCGCGTCCGTATTGCTCAATAAATTGTTGACAGCCTGAAACTTTTTCGAGTCAAACCCGTCAAAAAGCTTTGACTAAAGCTGATGACATTTACAGCGAAAATTTTATATTCTAAATTTATTCTAACGGAAAGGAGGGCAAATAATGCAAAATAGAGTATTAATATATGATTCCACCCTGCGGGACGGGGCTCAGGCAGCGGGTATATCGTTTTCCGTGGAGGATAAGCTGAAAATAGTTGAAGCCTTGGATAACATGGGCATAGCGTATATCGAGGCCGGCAACCCCGGCTCTAATCCAAAAGACCTAGAGTTTTTTGAAAGGGCAGGCAAACTAAAGCTTAAAAATGCAAAGCTCACAGCTTTTGGCAGTACACGCCGCCGAGGCATTAGGCCGGAGGACGACGCTAATGTCAAATCCTTGCTGCTTGCAAATACAGATACTATCGCAATATTCGGAAAAAGCTGGGATTTCCACGTGACAGACATCATCCGTGCCACACTACCCGAAAACCTTGATATGATTGCGGAAACCATTGCGTTTTTCAAGAAGGAGGGCAAGGAAGTCATTTTTGACGCCGAGCATTTCTATGATGGTTATAAAAATAACCCGGAATATGCAATGGCATCTGTTAAAGCGGCTGTTGATGCTGGGGCGGATAATGTTGCTTTATGCGATACCAACGGCGGATGCTTCCCAACGGAAGTTTTTGAAATAACAAAGCGTGTTGTGGAAAGCTTCGGTGAGAAGGTGAGTATCGGTATACATTGCCATAACGATTGTGGCATGGCTGTTGCTAACTCGATAATGGCTGTGGAAGCAGGAGCAACACAAGTTCAGGGCACGTTTACGGGCTTTGGCGAACGATGCGGAAATGCCACCCTTTCCACGATTATCCCGAACCTTCAGTTAAAGCGCGATATTTTCTGCATCCCGCAGGAAAATATGGCGGAGCTTACATCCAAAGCTCGATTTATAGCTGAGGTTGCTAACGTTTCCCTTTTTGACAGAGAGCCGTATGTAGGCAAAACGGCATTTTCTCATAAAGCTGGTATGCATATAGATGCTATAAATAAATCAACACAAAGCTTTGAACATATAAGCCCGGATGCAGTGGGCAACGAGCGGAAAATACTAACCAGTGAGGTTGCTGGAAGAAGCACAATCCTGCGACAAATACAGCGTATTGCTCCTTTTATTGAAAAGGATTCGCCGGAAACAAATGCGATTATGGATCGTTTAAAAAACCTTGAGCATGAGGGATATCAGTTTGAAGGTGCGGAGAGCACGTTTGAGCTAGTTATTAGAAAGGCGCTGGGTAAATACAAACCGTTTTTCGAGCTGGAAAACTTTAAGGTCATTTCCGAACCAGTCAATAGTCAAGGGCAAAGCGCTTCCGCTCTCATAAAAGTGATTGTGGAGGGCAAGGAAGAAATAACGGCTGCGGAAGGCGATGGCCCGGTAAATGCTCTGGACAAAGCCTTGCGTAAGGCGCTGGAGGTTTTCTATCCTGCTTTATCCGAGGTGTATTTGACGGATTATAAGGTTCGTGTTTTAGATGGCGGCCTTGCAACCGCTTCAAAGGTTAGGGTTTTGATAGAATCAACAGACGGTGACACAAGCTGGTCTACGGTTGGAGTTTCTACAGACATTATTGAAGCCAGCTGGATAGCCCTTGTGGATTCGATTGAATATAAGCTTATAAAGGATATAGAGCAAAGGTTTAAAACATATATGTGATACTAATCTCATTTTTGAGATTAGTAGGAATTAAGGAGGCAAGCAACACATGTCATCAAAAATGACCATGACCCAAAAAATTTTGGCCGCTCATGCCGGCTTAGAGAGCGTTGTCCCTGGGCAGCTTATAGAAGCAAAGCTGGATCTTATTCTGGGTAATGACGTAACAACGCCCGTCGCAATAAAAGAGTTTAATAAAATAGGCGTTAAAGACGTTTTTAATAAAGAAAAAATAGCTATCGTGCCGGATCATTTTACGCCAAACAAAGACATAAAATCGGCAGAGCATTGCAAAATGGTTCGTGAGTTTGCAAATGATAAGGAAGTAGTCAATTATTTCGAGGTCGGCGAAATGGGTATTGAGCATTGCCTCCTTCCTGAAAAAGGGCTTGTTGTTCCCGGTGATGCCGTTATCGGAGCAGATTCCCATACATGTACGTACGGTGCTTTAGGTGCTTTCTCAACAGGTGTTGGTAGCACTGATATGGCTTGCGCAATGGCTTTAGGCGAAACATGGCTCAAGGTTCCTTCCGCTATTAAGTTTGAATTAATCAACAAACCGGCAAAATGGGTTAGCGGAAAAGATATTATTTTGCACATAATCGGTCTTATTGGCGTTGATGGAGCATTGTATCGCTCTATGGAGTTCGTAGGCGATGGCCTCAAATACTTAACAATGGACGATAGGTTTACTATGGCAAACATGGCAATAGAAGCAGGCGGTAAAAATGGCATCTTCCCGGTAGACGAACTTACGCTGGAATATGTCAAAGAGCATTCCACAAAGCCGTTTACGGTTTATGAAGCGGATGAGGATGCAGTTTATGACGAAACATATGTTATTGATTTGTCAACGCTTCGCCCGACGGTTTCTTTCCCGCATCTTCCTGAAAACACAAAGACGATTGATAATGTTGGTGAAGTAAAAGTTGACCAGGTTGTTATTGGTTCTTGCACTAACGGAAGAATAACGGATTTGCGCATTGCTGCGGATATACTTCGAGGAAAGCGTATTGCTAAAGGCGTTCGCGGCATTATCTTCCCGGGAACACAAAAGATTTATTTGCAAGCGGTTAAAGAAGGATTGGTTGAAGATTTTGTAAACGCCGGTTTTGTATTCAGCACCCCAACATGCGGACCATGTCTTGGCGGCCATATGGGTATACTGGCTAAAGGCGAACGCTGCGTTGCAACAACAAACCGTAACTTCGTCGGCAGAATGGGGCACGTAGAATCAGAGGTTTACTTAGCAAGCCCGGCTGTTGCAGCTGCTTCCGCATTAACAGGCAAGCTTACGGATCCGGAATTAGTATAGAGAAGGTGGTAAAATAACTATGAAAGCAAACGGAACAGTTTTTAAATACGGCGACAACGTGGATACAGACGTTATTATCCCCGCCAGATATCTTAACTCCTCCGACCCGAAAGACCTTGCAATGCACTGTATGGAGGATATCGACAAGGACTTCGCTTCTAAAGTAAAAGAAGGCGATATAATCGTTGCTGGTAAAAATTTTGGATGCGGCTCCTCCCGTGAACATGCTCCTATATCAATTAAAGCATCGGGCATTTCATGTGTTATAGCAAAGACATATGCCAGAATTTTTTATAGAAATGCTATAAACGTAGGTCTGCCTATATTGGAATGCGATGAGGCTTCGGATAAAATCAAAATGGGAGACAAAATAGAGGTTGATTTCTCTACAGGTCTTATAACAAACCACACAGCAAATGAAACATATCAAGCGCTTCCATTCCCGGAATTTATGCAGGATATGATGAGGGTTGGCGGTTTGGTTGAAAGAACACGCGCTCGTCTTGCAAGCGAGGTGAAAGCATAATGAAGTTTAATATTGCATTAATCCCCGGAGACGGAATAGGCCCGGAGGTTATTTCTCAAACAACAAAGGTTTTGGATAAAATCGGTGAAAGATTTTCCCACATATTTAACTATACAGAAATAGATGCAGGCGGCATAGCGATCGATAAACATGGCGAACCGTTGCCTCAGAAAACTATAGACGTGGCAAAAGCATCTGACTCTGTGCTTTTAGGCGCTGTAGGCGGCTGGAAATGGGATACACTTCCCGGAAACATGCGCCCGGAACGCGCTTTGCTTGGGCTTCGTGGTGAGCTTGAGCTTTATGCAAATCTTCGCCCAGCTGTTTTGCATGACGCTTTGCGCGGTGCATGCCCTTTAAGGGACGACATCGTGGGCGATAAAGGTATAGACATCATGGTTGTTCGTGAGCTTACCGGCGGTATGTATTTCGGCGATAGAGGTCGCAAGCAAACAGACCTTGGTGAAGCCGCTTGGGATACCGAAATGTATGCTTATGAAGAAGTCAGAAGAATCGCAAAAACAGCATTTGACATAGCAATGCAAAGAAATAAGCGTTTAACAAACGTGGATAAAGCAAACGTTTTGGAATCTTCCCGTCTGTGGCGTTCTGTTGTTCTGGAAGTTGCTAAGGATTATCCGGAAGTAACATTAGACCATATGTATGTGGATAATGCATCTATGCAGCTTATTCGTGACCCGCATCATTTTGATGTTATGGTAACGACGAATATGTTCGGGGATATATTGTCTGACGAAGCCAGCCAGATAACAGGCTCAATCGGTATGTTGCCATCAGCCAGCATAGGCAAAAGAGGGCTTGGTATGTATGAACCGATTCATGGCTCTGCTCCTGATATCGCCGGCAAAGATATAGCAAACCCAATAGCAACGATACTTTCATCAGCAATGATGCTTAAATATTCATTTGGATTAAATGAGGAATCCGTGGCGATTGAAAACGCTGTTACGGCTGTGCTTAACGAAGGCTACCGCACAGGAGATATTATGTCTCCGGGCATGAAGGCTGTTGGCACAAAGGAAATGGGTGGCCTTATTTTTGGAAAACTTTAGTCGAAGCTTTCACGATGTCGACAAATACTGAAATTTCTAACGGACGGCCAATGGCCGCCCCTACAAATGGCTTAAAATCGGAATCTCTGTAGGGGCGCGCATTGCGCGTCCGTATTGCTTGATTAATTGTCGACAGCCTGAAAGCTTTAGTATAAAAGCTTTTTGAAACTTTTTCTAGAAAAAGTTTTCCAAGGTTTTAATCCCCTATGGTTTTGTGTTGAAAAATGAGTTATAATCTGTAAATATCCTATTTTTTTATGAGAGGTTGATTTTTATGGAAATAAGTATCGAATTATCAAAAAACCTGAAAGCAAAACCTGCACAAGACCAGCTTTCATTCGGCAAGTTTTTCACAGACCACATGTTTGTTATGGATTATTCTGTAGACAAAGGCTGGCACAATGCAAAAATCATGCCGTATCAGCCCATTCCGTTTGATCCTGCATGTATGGTATTCCATTATGGCCAATCCGTGTTTGAGGGCTTGAAGGCTTATAAAACAGAGGATGGAAGGATTGTTTTTTTCAGACCTCAGAAAAACTTCGAGCGTCTTAACAAAAGTAATGAAAGACTTTGTATCCCTCATATTGATGAGGAATTTGCGCTTAAAGCATTAATAGAACTTGTTAAAATAGATAAGGATTGGATACCGACTGCCGAAAACACTTCTTTATATATCCGTCCGTTCGTTGTTTCAACAGAACCGGCGCTTGGCGTTCATCCGTCATATAGCTATAAGTTTATTATAATCCTTTCTCCTGTTGGTGCTTATTATGCTGAAGGTTTAAACCCGGTTAGAATTTGCATCGAGGATGAATACGTTCGTGCGGTTAAAGGCGGTATCGGCTTTACAAAAGCAGCTGCAAACTATGCTATAAGCTTAAAAGGTCAGGAAAAGGCTAAACAAATGGGTTATACCCAAGTTCTTTGGTTGGACGGTGTTGAAAAAAAATATATCGAAGAAGTTGGCACTATGAACGTCTTCTTCAAAATCGACGGCGAGTTTATTACGCCTGAATTGGGTGGAAGCATTCTCCCCGGCGTAACAAGAGATTCCGTTCTCCATATTTTGAGAAGCATGGGCGAAAAGGTTTCCGAGCGCAAGATTTCCGTTCAAGAACTTTATGACGCATATGAATCCGGCAAACTTGAAGAAGCTTTCGGAACAGGTACAGCAGCCGTTATATCTCCGATTGGTGAATTTAGCTGGGCAGGGCGCAACTTTAAGGTTGCAGATGGTGGAATCGGACCTATGTCCAAGAAATTATATGATTTGCTTACAAGTGTTCAATACGGCAAAGCCAAAGATGAATTTGGCTGGGTCGTTGAGGTTAAGTAACTTGGATTAATAAAAAGAGGTGTTAGCATATGATAAGCGACAGAGTAAAAAAAGGCGCGGATAAAACGCCTCACCGTTCATTGTTTAAAGCTATGGGCTATACGGATGAGGAGCTTTCCCGCCCGTTAATAGGCGTTTGCAACGCTAAAAACGAGATAATCCCCGGGCATATAAATCTGGACAAAATAACAGAGGCCGTTAAGCGCGGCGTTTTAGCGGCAGGTGGAACGCCTATAGAGTTCCCTGCTATCGGCGTTTGCGACGGTATAGCAATGGGGCATATCGGTATGAAATATTCCCTTGCAAGCCGCGAGCTTATTGCAGATAGCGTGGAAACTATGGCCATGGCTCACGCCTTTGATGCTCTTGTGCTTATCCCAAACTGCGATAAAATAGTGCCTGCTATGCTTATGGCTGCCGCAAGGCTTAATATCCCGTCTATCGTTATAAGCGGAGGGCCAATGCTTGCAGGCAAAATCGGCGGCGAAAAAGCCGTTAGTTTATCCAACACATTTGAAGCCGTTGGTATGTATAGCTCTAATAAAATAGACGATGAGCAGCTTTTGGAATATGAGAACAATTCATGTCCGTCATGCGGCTCTTGTTCAGGTATGTATACCGCAAACAGTATGAACTGCTTGACAGAGGTTTTGGGTATGGGACTCCCTGGAAACGGCACTGTTCCAGCCGTTTATTCCGAAAGAATACGTCTGGCAAAACAGGCAGGCTTTAAAATAATGGAGCTTTTGGAAAAACAGATAAAACCAAGAGATATTATGACGGAAGCTGCGTTTTTAAATGCTTTAACCGTAGATATGGCGCTTGGCTGCAGCACTAATAGTATGCTGCACCTTCCTGCAATCGCTCATGAAGCAGGCGTCAAAATTAATCTTGAGATAGCCAACGAAATCAGCGCAAAAACGCCAAACCTTTGTAAGCTTGCCCCGGCAGGCAGCCATCATATAGAACAGCTTGATGCAGCGGGGGGTATCCCTGCGGTTATGAAGGAATTGTCCGGGTTAAACTTGTTGAACCTTCAAAATATTACAGTGACATGCAAGACAGTGGGTGAAAACATTAAATCGGCTTCCAATAAAAATCCGGTTGTTATTCGCCCACATAATAATCCGTATAGCGCAACAGGTGGTATAGCAGTCTTAAAAGGCAATCTTGCGGAAAACGGATGCGTCGTCAAACGTTCAGCAGTTGCTCCGGAAATGCTAAAACATAGCGGCCCGGCGAGAGTTTTTGACTCCGAGGAGGATGCTATAAAATCCATTATGGGCGGCGGGATTAATAAAGGAGACGTTGTCGTTATCCGTTATGAAGGCCCGAAAGGCGGCCCTGGTATGAGGGAAATGCTTTCCCCAACATCTGCTTTGGCAGGAATGGGGCTGGATAAAGACGTTGCGCTTATAACGGATGGACGTTTTTCCGGCGCTTCAAGAGGTGCAAGCATAGGCCATGTTTCCCCGGAAGCCGCAATGGGCGGTATGATAGCATATGTTGAAGAAGGGGATACAATCTCTATTGATATAAATGCTGGCAAAATAACCCTTGATGTTTCCGATGATGAGATTAGCCATCGTAAAAACGTTTGGGTTTGCCCAGAACCAAAAATAAAGCACGGCTATCTTTCACGATATGCAAAGTTAGTAACATCCGCCGATAAAGGCGCTGTATTGGAATAATAAACTATAGCCTAATATTAAATGAATGGAGGATGCATCTTAATGCCACGTGTATCAAATTTTGAGCTTTTGAAAAAGAGAGAGCAACCCGTTGTTTCTATTCGTAAGACAGTACACGTTAATGATTTACCCAAACTCATTGGTGAAAGCTACGGTAAGCTGGATGATTATGTGAAAGGGCTCGGTGAGTTTTTATCCGATGTGCCTTTTGTGGCTTATCACAACCTTGATATGGAAAATATGGATGTTGAGATGGCGTTCCCTGTTGCAGGCAAACTGCCGGATAATGACGATATTAAGTTCCGTGTTATTCCGGAGGAAAAGGTTATATTCTGTATGTATCGCGGACCATACAGTGAAATCTCCCAAACATATGATGAAATGGGAAGCTGGCTTTATGGAAACGGGTTTAAGTCAAAGGGTGTTGCATACGAGCATTATTACAACGGGCCGGATTTTCCCGAGAGTGAAATGATAACAATGGTTGTTATGCCCGTATTTTAAAATATTTTAAGTTTGAAGAGTGTGGGAAACTTTTTCGCGAGAAAAGTTTCCCATAATTATACCAAGACAGAAAAGGAGGAATTTCATGGAATTAAACGGCTCTGAAATAGTTATGGAATGTCTGCTGGAACAAGGCGTTGATACCGTCTTTGGTTATCCCGGCGGCACAATTTTGAATATATACGATGCGCTTTATAAATACTCCGATAGGATCAAGCATTATTTAACCTCCCACGAACAAGGCGCATCTCATGCGGCGGACGGTTATGCAAGGTCTACGGGCAAAGTCGGCGTTTGTATGGCTACAAGCGGCCCGGGAGCTACTAATCTCGTTACAGGTATTGCAACGGCTTATATGGATTCAGTTCCTATGGTTGCTATAACCGCCAACGTTGTTCTGCCGTTTTTAGGCAAGGATAGCTTTCAGGAGGTAGACATTGCCGGTGTTACAATGCCGATAACAAAACACAGCTATATAGTTAAAGACATAAGCGTTCTTGCGGAAACGATAAGAAAAGCGTTTTATATAGCGCAGGAAGGCCGCCCTGGCCCTGTTCTTATTGATATAACAAAGGACGTTACGGCAAATAAATGCGAATTTAAACGTCAGGAGATTCCTCCCATAAAGAGGAAAACCGAATATATAAGACAAAAAGATTTGCAAAAAGCGGCAGAGTTAATTAAAAACAGCCAAAAACCGCTGATACTAAGCGGCGGAGGCGTCGTTATATCCGGCGCAAATGAGGAACTTGTTCAGTTTGCGGAGAGGATTTCCGCTCCTGTAAGCTCAAGCTCTATGGGGCTTGGTGGATTCCCGGCTTCAAACCCGTTATTTTTAGGCATGATAGGTATGCACGGAACGAAGACCTCCAGCGTTGCGGTAACGGAATGCGATTTGCTTATTGCTATTGGTGCAAGATTTTCTGATAGGATTATCTCAAAGCCTTCGACATTTGCCCCGAATGCAAAGATTTTGCATATAGATATAGATCCGGCAGAGATTAATAAGAATATCGTAACGGAGGCAGCTATTGTTGGCGATGTTAAAGAGGTTTTGACAAGGCTTTTGGAGATTGTTCCGGAACGCAAAAACGACGAGTGGCTGGAATTTATAATGGAGACAAAGAAGAAGTTCCCTCTGCGTTATGTTGATGACGGAACATTAAAGCCACAGTATATCTTAAAAAGGATAAGCGAGCTCACCCGCGGCAACAACATTATAGTAACAGAGGTTGGGCAGCATCAGATGTGGGTTTGCCAGCACATTGAATTTGAAAAGCCTAGGACATTGGTAACGTCCGGCGGTTTGGGCACAATGGGTTATGGACTTGGAGCAAGCCTTGGCGTTAAAATAGCCAATCCCGATAAAGTTGTGTTTAACATCGCAGGAGACGGATGCTTTAGAATGAACAATGTTGAACTGGCGACAGCTGTTGAATACAACATACCTGTTATTATTGCCATAATGAACAATCATTGTCTTGGTATGGTTCGTCAATGGCAGACGTTGTTTTATGACAAACGTTTTTCCAACACAACCCTTTCCGGCAGACCGGATTTCGTAAAGCTTGCAGAAGCACATGGAGCTTTGGGCTTTAACGTTACGAAGCCGGAAGAAGTTGACGATGTTTTAAAGCAAGCGATTGCAGCAAAACGGCCTGTAGTTATCAATTTTGAGATAGGCCAGAACGAAAAAGTATTTCCGATGGTTCCGCCGGGAGCGGGAATAGAGGAAATTATTTTGGAATAAGGAGTTTTATATATAGGATGGTTTTTGCCATCTTACGATTTCGACAAATAACGGGCGGCCAAAAGCCGCCCTTGCAAATGGCGTAGAATCGGGATTTCTGTAGGGGCGCGCATTGCGCGCCCGCATGACTCGATTGAATTGTCGACAGTCTCGGATGGCTTTTGCCATCCTATTTTTTTCTTTAAAACTCTATTTGTATACTATATTTATAAAATTAGATGCTTAACTATACATATATTTGTGCAATATACTTTTAATTGCTATAAAACATTATCATTTAATATTGATATTGACACGTTTATTGAACAGGTATATACTATAAAGTATAATATTGTATAGTTTTTAATTTTATGATAGGGAGGAAATAAAATGAAAAAAAGAAAAAGATTAAGTGCAATAGCTCTTGCTTTGATGATGGCAATGTCTTTTGCTTTTGCCAGTTTCCCAAGTGTTTATGCAGCTGAAAACACGCCGCCGGGTGAGCCCACAGTTTTGAGGCTGGACCTTATGGAGAGACCATTGGGAATTGAAAGCCGTGACCCTGCATTTTCGTGGGTTGTTAATGACGAAGATAAGGATGAATACCAAACAGCTTATCAAGTCGTTATTGCGGAAACCGAATCCAGCATAGCAAATGGGGACTACATATTTGACAGCAATTGGGTTGCTTCCAGCGAATCAAGCTATGTTAAGCTCGGTCTTAAAGACGTTCTTAAGGATAACAGGCTTTATTACTGGCAAGTCAGAACGAAGGACAAGGCAGGGGTAGCAGGGCCTTTTTCACAGCCACAAATGTTTACCACATCTGTAGGCTCTGATTGGGCAAGCAAAGAGACTGTTTGGGTTAGCTCGAATAATGATGTCTGGGCGCAAAACGGTTGGACTAACTACTCAGTCGAGTTTAACATGACGATTACAGCGGTTGCTATGGGTGTTCATGTTCGCTCGGCAGACCAAAGTAACGCATTTATGCTTCAATTCAGGGCAACAAGTGCAGGTTCCCCAGCAAATACGATTGTTCCGCATACCTATATTGGTGGAACATTCGCAGCACTCTCTGCAAAAAATATTCCATTAGCGGGAAAGGTTAATTTGGATCCAAACACCACGCACAAGTTTAAGCTCGTAGTTATAGGAAGCAATGTTTCCATTTATATTGATGATATTTATGTTGGAGACGTTGCTATGCAAAGCCAGCCTGCTGCCGGTGGTATCGGATTTAGAACTGGCGGGTCAGAAAGCGGATATATGTCTGGCATAACTATAAATAGCGTTGACGTAAACGGAAATAGCACAGG
>CAYVCG010000011.1:0-7656 GCA_964449985.1 uncultured Defluviitaleaceae bacterium | reverse complement strand
CCGAATAGGGTTCTTAACACCACGGTTTTCTATAACACTCATGACGTAACAGATTTGTTGAAGCAGGGAGTAAATGCTTTCGGCGCTGTTAATTACACTGTTTATGATAAGCAATATCTTCTCCAGCTCACGGTGTTCTATAAAGACGGAACAAAAGAAATTCTTGTAAACTCTGGCCGCGATAAGGATGATTTCAAGGTTCTTGATGGTACTACTATTTTTGGTGAGAACAACTCTTTGGGTAATGGCTCATACTATGTTCTTGCGGCGGAAAATATTGATGCAAATATTTATCCATACGGTTTCGATCAACCCGGCTTTGACGATAGCAAATGGGCTGACCCTGTAAGCAAAGGTCAGGTTGTTAACGCATATACATTTAAAGCATCCCCCAACCAAAACGTAAACAGATACATTGTTGACGCTGCAAAAATCGTTGATAAAGGCAATAATAATTACTTCATCGATTTCGGCAAAGAAATAATCGGCGGTTTTTACCTTGATGTAAACAGCCCTGCTAGACAGCAGATTACGCTCCGTTATGGTGAAGAGCTTTCTGGAGTAAATACAGTCCGTTGGCAAATGCGCACGGGCAATAACTATCAAGAAAAATGGACACTTAAACCAGGCCAACAAGTTATTCATAACTTCAACATGAAAACATTCCGTTATGTTGAAATATTAGACAGCCCAGTTGAGCTTACGTTGGATAACGTTAAAGGCGTATTCTTGCGTCAGGAATTTGATGATAACAAATCATATTTTGATTCATCTGATGAATTATTAAATGAAATCTATGAAATGTGTAAATATTCAATTAAAGCAACGAACCAAGATTTGTTTGTCGATTCACAATCGCGTGAGCGCGGCGCATACGAAGGCGACACAATGATAAATATGCTTTCCGCATACGCTGTTGACGACAACTATTCTTTGGCAAGATTTTCAGAAGAATATCTTAATGACATAAGAACATGGCCTGCGGAATATGCTCTTTTCTCAATAGAAATGGCATGGTATGACTATGTTTATACAGGAAATATTGATTCATTAAGAACGAATTATCAGTTGTTAAGATCAGCAAAAATGAAGTTTGACAACAGATATAGCTCTGCATTTGGTGCAAACGGTTTATTTAATGGCACATACGGTCTTGTAAGCCGCCCGAACTCCGGCGATAATACGCTAGATGCGATTATTGTTGACTGGCCGGCTGGTGAGCGCGACGGTTATGACCGTACTACAGTTTATAACACAGTTTTCAACTCTGTTATGTATGGCGCTTATGACAACTTGGCGAAAATGGCGGAAGCATTAGGCTACACTGCGGACTATGAATACTATTCAGACCGCGCAGCAACTGTGAAAAAGAATATGGTAGAAAAACTCTATGATCCTGTAAAAGGTGCTTTTAGAGACGGCTTGTATAGCGACGGCAAGGTTTCTACCCATTATGCACAGCACGCCAGCGCATATGCATTGGCATACAAAGTTATGGATAACAAAGACGAAACTAAAAAAGCGGCTTCTTTCATAGCATCAGAAGGTATCTTTAGATGCAGTGTTTATGGTGCGTTCTTTATGCTCAAGGGATTATACGGCGCTGATGGCGGTGATGAAGCCCTCAAGCTTATGACGAACAAAGGCTTACGCTCATATTACAACATGATGTATAACGCCGGTTCAACTATATCAGCAGAAGCTTGGGATACATCGCTTAAGAGCAATATGACGTTCTCTCATCCATGGAGTTCTGCTCCGCTTAGCCAAATAGTCGGCGGATTATTCGGTATTAACCCTACAACTCCGGGATATAACACATTTGATATTAAGATTCAACCTGGTTATTTAACACATGCAAGTGTAAAGACACCTTCTATAAAGGGTGCTATTGAAGCTTCGTTTACAAATCCGGAAGGTTCGACGATTGAAGCGACTGTAACTGTGCCGGTTAATACAAAAGCTAAGGTAAGCCTGCCGGTTGACGTTGCTAGGCGTGACGTTCTGTTGGTTGATGGCGTTTTAGTTAAGGCTGAAAGAACATACGGCTTTTTGGCAGTTGAAATAGGCTCTGGCGTTCATACAGTTTCTGTGCCAGACGAAACCGACGGATATGAGTTTATAGCTTCGAAACTCGATAACGGCGCATCTGCATGGCTTTACAACGGAACTGATTCAAGCGTTGATGCAAAGGCTGTTTTCGCTGTTTATAATCCAATGGGATTATTGGTTAAATACGAGGTTAAAGATATTACTGTCGAATCAAAAACAGGCGTATCAGTTGATTTTGCTATAAGTGACGAATTAAAAGGCTGCAAAATAAAGGTTTTGATGTGGGATAGCGGATTTAAACCGATTGCTCCTTCTTATTCGGATACGTATTAATTTTAAATACAGCAAAATAAATTTCCAACAGGCTGCCATTTTATGGTGGCCTGTTGGTTTGTAAATAAAAACATTGTTTAATGCATTAAAAAAAGTTGACAAACGGCTAATAGTTGTTTATAATGTTCTTTGTCGGTGCAAATGAATTTTATTTGCATTATGGCGTAATATATGCCCGAGTGGCGGAATGGCAGACGCGACGGACTCAAAATCCGTTCCTGGCAACAGGGTGGGGGTTCAAGTCCCTTCTCGGGCATTATATAATTTTTTATTGAAAGCTGTCGAACATGATGTTTGACAGCTTTTTTGTTTTTGTTGGTATGCCTTGACTTCTTGTACCCCTTATTATACAATACTCATAAGCATTGTATAACATTATGAATTTGGGGTGAATGGATATGTTGATTTTTATTGATGAAAGTGGCTATCCACATCCTAACGATGGCACTAAATGTCCAGTATTATTAGGCGTGTGTATTTATGAAAACGATATAAGGCCGTTAACGAACGCCGTTTACAAACTCAAAAATACTATTTATGGAAAGCAAGATGAGATAAAGGCTACGAATGTTATCAAGAGGCAAACCATAGCGAAAAATAGAACAAAAAATAAACAATATGTTGATGGATTAATGAAAATTGTTGTTGAACACAACATAGCTGTTTTTGCTATAATTATGGATAAGCCATCTGAAATCCCAGAGCTTGCTGAAGGTGTTTTGCCTAAACAATATCACTTGCTTATGAAAAAGATTGAATACTTTTGCGAGCGGAAAGATATTGAAAAAGCTATCTTTGTTTTTGATGAAACCGACGAAGGAAATGATTTAAAAATTGCAAATTCATTTATGCACTTCTTGTTTAAGTCTGCTTTAGGGAAACGGTTTAATAGAATCTTGGAGACACCATTATTTGTTAGTTCTAAGGTAACCCCTTCTATTCAAATTGCAGATATATTCGCTGGTATTGTAAGGCATTATTATGAAAACAATTTGGATACGAAGCAGCCGGCGGACGATTACGAGCGGTGGTTGTGTTCTTTATTCCATTGCATGTATTTAAAAACCGATGACGGCGTTCAGCCAGGGACAGAATTCTTTGAATATGGTTTTCAGAGGGTGAGAAATCTAAACTACATAAAAAAGAATAAACCTTATTGACAAGCATATAATAATTATGTATACTTTGTGTAGGGTCAGTTGTTATTCCGTCCTGGGGTGGCGTTTGGCTCTATTACTTGTATACAATAGGCTCGCAATTGTTGTGAGCCTATTTGTTAGTTTTTTGATACATAAGCACATAATTTTTTTGAGAGCTGTCGAGCATAATGTTTGACAGCTTTTGATGTATAGGTAGGGTTATTTGTATTAGGGGTATAGATATATGATTATATTAGAAACTAACCGTTTATATTTGCGTAAAATTCAACGTGAGATTGATTACAACGCCATATGCGGGGTTTTGCAGGATATTGACGTCATGTATTCGTGGGAACACGCTTTTTCAGATGAAGAGGTGTCTGCATGGATTGATGAAAATATTATGAGATATGACAGAGATGGATACAGTTATTGGGCTGTTATAGAGAAACACACGAATCAACTCATCGGTGTAACTGGTTTAATTGCAGAACAGGTGGACAATGAAGAATATGTTGGAATCGGCTATATCTATAGAAAATCATCTTGGAAGTTGGGTTATGCGGTTGAAGGAGCATTAGCTTGTGTCAAATATGCCTTTGAAACATTACACATTGACCAAGTTACTGCTCAAATCAGACCTGACAATTTATCTTCACGCAGAGTTGCTGAAAAACTTGGTATGACAATTAGAAAAGAATTTGTTAAAGATTACAAGGGTAAGGAAATGAAACATTTTCTTTACAGCCGAGATGCATAGGTAGATTATTTGTACAACAGGAGGGGCTTATGGAGTTTCATTTTAAATGCACACCGTATAATTCATCTTTTCTAAATAATCAATTGAGTGCTGCTTTGAAAATGAGAATAATGCTTATCTCACGAGAAAAGTATCCCAAGTTATGGGCATTTACAGATAAGATGAATTCAAGAAAAGCGTCTGAAAAAGCTCGGAGAAGGAGACGCGTTTTATATAAGCTCTTTGGCGTGTTTTTACTTGCAGCAGGCATTTTTCTTTTAGTTCCAGGTTTAATGGAGCCTAAAGAATTATTTATTCCTCTAGTTACGGGTGTATTTTTTATTGTTATAGGGATTTGCTGCCTTTGCTATAGCCGCAGACGAAAAAAATTATCTTCCTTTGATAAAGCATCACAAAAGCTTCTGGATGGATTACGTGAAATGCCTTCAATTAAAGTTTCTTTTACAGATGCTGGTATGTCAATTGCAGATGGAGAATTAATTTCATTTGACCGTTTTGAGCGAGTTATTGACACACAGGATTTAATTGTTTTGATTTGGGATAAACGAATAACTGTTTTGCAAAAGAAAGATTTAGTTGAAGAAAACATCGAATCCTTTTTTAGCTTTATTTCAATGTATGTTTCAAAGCTAGATAAAGCTATTTGATATTGCATAGCAGTAACAAAAAAACTATTTATTGATTGTTGTCTTTACGGAAAGTCAAATATAACTTAGAAAAGAGAATATATATATGATATTAATTTCGCTTGCCGCGGTGATTTTTGTATTGGCGGTTATAGCTATACGTGACGGATATAAAAGAATAAAAGAAAGCAGAAACTTTACAGAAAGTAAAAAAATGAAAATTGGATATCGGGTTGCATCGGCTATTCATATGTGTTGTGGTATACTGATAATACTTTGCTACTTATTGGCAGCAGGGCTTGTTGTCATAAATGTTATAAGGCTTTTTGAAGGAAATATCAGGGACTTTATTGGGATTTTATTATTTTGGTTTCCATTTGTAACCCTTGTAATAATTTATTTTTTGTCGGTTTGCCTACTGCTCATGGGTATAACAGGGGTTATCATTAATAGACTGCATAAAAAACTGTCTAACCAGGTAACGAACGCGATAAGGCCATGGTGCAATGCGAGTGCAGTAGTGATTGGGCTTGTGATTGCCATAGTGCCTATTGCTATTGCCTTATTTCGTATTGTTTCTTCCATCTCATAATTATTTATATTATAGGAGGATAAAAAGATGCGCTACTTATTCATGGTATTAATTCTATGTTTATGTGTTGGCTGCTCAAACCAAAAAGTTCTTAATGATAGCCCTATACCCAACAGCGATGACTTTATAGAGAGCGCAAAAAATAACGATACTCATCCGGTGGAATATTCATACGAACATTTTTTTGTTGAAGATGTTATATATGAGGTGAGAATTGCTTTTGCAAAAATAAATGATCATAGTGACCCCGAAGTTGTTCCCAAAATTAAATTATTTTTAGAAGTTCTTAATAATAATTTCGATGTAGTTTACAAAACGGAAATTGGAGAATATATATCAGGAAATCCATATCTTGTTTCCGCCCAAGACTTTACATTTGTAGAAAATGCTATACTCGTGTGCAAGACTTGGTATGGTGGCGGCGGAGACTATATTATTGTTTCAGAAAATGATGGGGAACTATCAATATTAGAAGCACCCGCAGACATTGGCTTTGAACTTATAAACACTACCGAGATTATGTCTATTGACATGAAGGATGTTTTGAACAACTGATTTGAGATATAATAATGAAGTCAAGTTAACAAAATGAGCATACCCCCAAAAAAATATTCCATGGCTCCAATACCTTTTATGTTGCGGTTTGGGACACTATTTTAATCAGTAAAGGATATGAGTTTATGTTTTCAATAATAGGCGCCGCACTATTTTCAGCCATCGCAATTATGACAGTTCTTGTTGCTTGTGGGTTACCCTTAGGAGAGTTTACGATGGGAGGACAACACAAGATTTTGCCTAATAAGTTCCGAATTATGGCAATCGTATCAGTGGCAATTCAAATTTTTGCTATCGTAATTGTGTTGCAAGCAGGCGGTTTTATTTCATTATGGTTCTCGCCTAGCATAACCAAATACATTTGCTTTTTCTTTGCTGCTTATCTAATTTTAAACAGCTTAATGAACTTAATTTCGAAAAGCAAGAAAGAGAAGTATGTAATGACCCCTCTTTCTGTCGTTGCAGCGGTTTGCTTTTTAATAACTGCAATCCAGATGCAGTAAAAATTATGAGCATAACCCTCAGATATCCCATGGTTACAATACTTTGTCGCTTGGTGATGAAGATTATAAAGCATATGTTAACACATGTGGGAACTCAAATACAAAGTAAGTTAATCACATAGATTTATTAAAAGCTGTCAAATAGAAATTTGATAGCTTTTTGTATATATGTTAAGAATTATATTTAAAAAATTTAAATACGCAAGACTAATTGTTTTGTTTAGCGTAGGGTTTTATATGAGAATTGTTTTAAAAATTATTAAAGACGGCTCGAGGGAATCTCTAGAATAACTTATATAAGAGGGGATTACATGATTTTAAGAAAGCACAAGAGATTTATTATCGTTTTTTTGCTCATAGCTTTATGCATATGGGCGTTTTGGAATGGGCTTGTTGTAACGCAATATGAAATAGAAAGCAGCAAATTAATAAACGAAATAAAAATTGTACTAATTACAGACCTACATAGCCATATTTATGGCAAAAATCAAAAAGAAATCGCTGACAAAATAAGAGCGCAAAATCCTGACTTAATTATGCTAGGCGGAGATATTGCTGATGATAAAGTTCCGATTGAAGGGACAAAGCAATTTTTGTCTGCTATAAGAGATATTGCCGATATTTATTATGCAAGCGGCAATCATGAGTTTTGGTCTAGAGACATTCAAAATATCAAAGACACCATCCGCTCATACGGAGTAACGGTTTTGGAAAACTCATATGAGGAAATATCAGCAAATGGTAATAAAATTATTATTGCCGGAGTAGATGACCCCGATAGCTTTCGTAAGGGCTATGAAAAAGATTGGCTAGACTATGCGGGGGAAAAGCTTAAAGATGGCAATACAATATACGGTTCGTGGGACGAAATGGTTGAAAAAACGTTTGAAAATCTTGATGTGAGAGACAGCTTTAGTATACTCTTAACACATAGGCCGGAAAAAATCAATTTATACGCAAAGCTACCATTTGATTTAATTTTGTCCGGGCATTCACACGGTGGACAGGTTCGTATCCCGTTTTTGTTAAATGGGCTAATAGCACCAAATCAAGGCATCTTTCCTAAATATGCAGGTGGCCTATACGAATATGCGGG
>CAYVCG010000010.1:35726-39994 GCA_964449985.1 uncultured Defluviitaleaceae bacterium | reverse complement strand
ACAGATTTGGTGCTACGGATGAAATAGGCGTGTTTGAGATGCAGGAAAAAGGCCTGATGGGTATACTTAATCCATCGGAATATATGCTTTCGGGCAGACCTGCAAATGCAGCAGGTTCGTGCATAACGTGCAATATAGAAGGTACACGCCCTATATTGACTGAAGTTCAAGCTTTGGCAGCATATACTAATTTTAATATGCCAAGACGTGTTGTCGCGGGGCTCGATTTTAACAGAACTGTTATGCTTATTGCTGTTTTGGAAAAGCGCGCAGGAATGCAGTTTGGGCAGCACGACATTTATCTAAACATAGCTGGCGGCATGAAAATAGCCGAGCCCTCCATAGACGCTGCTGTTGTTGCTGCCTGTGCATCCAGCTATCGCAATAAACCTATAAACCCACATACTGTTGTGTTTGGTGAGGTGGGTCTTGCGGGGGAGATACGGTCTGTGGGTTTTGCAGAGCGTAGAGTTATGGAAGCTGCAAAGATGGGTTTTAAGGAATGTATTATGCCTAAAGGAAATGCTAAGGAGATAATTAAAAAGCCCGATGGGTTTAGAATATACGGTGTCGAAAATGTTTTAGAAATGCTGGAGGTGTTATATTAGGTAAACTCTGATTATTAAAAAATGTCAAGATATATGAATTTGAGTTATGCACTTTTTATGTGCAAAATGTGTATAACTTTGTGAATATCGACAAATTTGCAAAACCGTAAATACGTCAAACGTTTACAAACTTTTGAGAAAATGATTGTTATTATTAACGACAACATTACTCTTGACAAGCAATTTAACATAAGAAAAGCCCGGAGTTACGGGCTTTCATATAAACTTACATCCAAAAATGCGCGAAAATGCGGCAAGTTTGACATGTTAAAAACAAGGGGATAGAGTGTGTATAAGATTGTGGATAATGTTAATAACTTTTGGGAATATAAATCGGGCAGTGTCATATGCCCGATTTTAATATGCTTTCACCAAGGAGATATACGTCCCCAGCACCCATAGTTATTAACATATCGTTGTGCAAACAATTTTCTATAAGAAAATCCGTTGCTTTGTCAAAACTTCCAAAATAATACACTTTTTTATTACGTTTTTCAATCAGTTTTACAAGGTCAATAGAATGTATGAATGTGGACGGTTCTTCGCGCCCGACCGGTGAATATATGTCTAAAATAACAATACGGTCTGCATCGTCAAAACAGGCTGCAAATTCGTTAAGCAATGCCTTTGTTCTGGAATGGGTATGTGGCTGAAAAACACACCAGAGTTTGTTATACATCATGTTTTTTGCAGAGGCTATAGTTTTTGAAATTTCTGTTGGGTGATGGGCATAGTCGTCAATTATTCTAACGCCGTTTTTAACACCTTTTAATTGGAAACGACGTTTTGCGCCATTAAAGTTTTTTAAACCTTTTGCGACAGACACCATATCCAAGCCAAGAAAATGCGCCGAAGCAATAACCGACAGAGCGTTTAGTATGTTATGCTCGCCAGGCACACTTAAATGAATTTCTTCAATAAAATTGCCTTTAAAATATGCATCAAAAATCCCGTAGCCTGTTTCGCTATAGCGTATGTTGTCCGCCGTCCAATCGGCATTTTTAAAGCCGAATGTTATAACACGGCAATCAAGGCCGTTTATAATTTCGGCGTAATTATCTATATCGGTATTGATAACGACGGCGCCGGATGCCGGAACGCGGCGGGCAAATTTTGCAAAGGATGAACGAACTGCGTTTAAATCTTTAAAATAATCCAGGTGATCTGCCTCTATATTTAATATAACGCCGATATATGGGAAAAATCTTAAAAAGCTGTCAAAGTATTCGCATGATTCCGCGATGAAATAATCCATCCCGCCATCACGAAGATTACCACCAATCGATTCCAAATGCCCTCCGACAAGAATAGTCGGATCAGTATTTGTGGAGAGAAATGCGTCTGCAAACATTGATGTTGTTGTGGTTTTTCCATGAGTCCCGGCGACGCATATTGGCCTTTTATAATTCTTCATCATAAAGCCCAGCAAAGCGGCTCTATCCATCGTGGGTATACCGGCCTCTATTGCGGCACGAAGCTCTATATTATCTTGTTGAACAGCAGCGGTATAAACGACTAAATCTATATTATTTGTTATGGCTTCTTTTTTATGGCCGATAAAAACGGTTATGCCTGAATCCTGCAACAGCCTTGTCGTGGAAGATTCATTTTGATCCGAACCCGAAATAACATATCCCCGAGAATGAAGCAGCAGCGCAAGACAGTTCATATTAACTCCGCCTATGCCGATAAAATGTATTGCCTTATAGTCCTTATTTAATATAATTTCCCGCATAAATGCACCCTCAGTCCATTAAACATATAATATTATATTATTACAGAGTATATTATATTTTCAAATTTTTTAAACGTCAATCAATAAATTTTGATATATCAAGCCAATTGTTACGTTTAGGTTAAATATTTATGGCGTTGCTTTATATTTCATAAAATTGTGTTATAATAAAGAAAATAACGCTTTAAGAAGGAGGAATAGTGCTATGAAAGCGGTTTTCAGAGGCGTTTTGTTCTTTATGACGGTTGTAATTTTTAGTGTTAATACAATCGTGTATGCCAAAGATAAGGTTTCGGATTATAAAAGAAAAAATATAGAAACCCAAAGCGTTGACGCTAAAATAGCTGACACACTCATAACAGGCGAGATTCCTCGGTTTATTGGTCAATCCGGCTTTGCTTTTGAAAAGGAGCTAAATAATAGGATAACTCAGGCGTATAATAACGAGCTGAAAAATATTACGGAAAGTACGATTTCGCTTGATTTCAGTTTCGATGTTAAAATTGATGGAAACAACGATGAATTAGTATCCATTTTGTTATTCTCTTGTGCAACGGCAAGCTCATCAATAAACAAGGTTATATCGTTTAATTATAACACACTGACGGAAAAAATGATAAACATAACGAATGGTTCTGTGCTTGGCCCCAATGGTATAAAGCTTGCGAATAAGTTTATTCTGAGCGAGATAAAAGCCAACCCGGCAAGATTTAACTCGAATTTTTCCGGCATATCGGAAAAGCAAAACTTTGCGGTTGAAAATGATACAGTCATTATTTATTTTAACGAGTTTGAGATAGCGCCGGGTTCAGAAGGCATTGTAGAATTTGCGATTCCTAAGAGTGGCATAATAAACTGTTATGTAAGCAAAAATGAATACTATACCCCGAAAAACAATGCCTATAACCTCAAAATGATTGAGCTTAGAAAGGTCGCGCAGGAGTTTGGATATGTGTTAACATGGAACTCTAGCGAGAACAAGGCCTATATATACCGAAACAGGCAATTGCTCTCATCGGTAAAGATAGGTGCTAATGAATATTATAAAGGCAGGCTGGCGAAAAGGTCTT
The DNA here is from genome assembly GCA_964449985.1 of uncultured Defluviitaleaceae bacterium. Classification (GTDB taxonomy): domain Bacteria; phylum Bacillota; class Clostridia; order Lachnospirales; family WRAX01; genus CAYVCG01. The sequence goes on along the minus strand of CAYVCG010000010.1, from coordinate 36,581 downwards.
TAGAGGCTGCCCCGGAAATATATAAGGATAGGACATATGTCCCGATTTCCTTTTTTGAGGAAATACTAGATCAATATTATTCTGTAGATTCTAACGGAACAATTACGTTTTCAGAATATGTGCCAAAGTGATAACAGCAACTAATAGTTTAATTAAAAAGGCAATAAACCAAAAACTATGGTTTATTGCCTTTTTTCAATCTCTCTTCTTTTTTCAAGCTCTTCCATTTGCTTTAAATACGCTATTTGGGTTTCTGTCTTGCCCGCGTATTTATTTACCGGGTTTATTTTGACAGGCGAAGACCTGCCGATAGTAATAACGTTTTGAACATATGCAGAAGAGCCGTCAATGATTGATTCAAAATCAACCTTAGATATTTTAAGCGCGCTTTTACAGATCGGGCATACGAGCAAGAACTCCCATCTATAGGGAATGATGGGGATGCAAAATAAAGAAATCCATGTAGTTACGCGCATCACCTCGAGGCTTACTCTGGCGTTACAGCTTTCGCAAAGCTGGCCTGTCAAAGTTCCGAAGCTTTTTACCAATTTATGTCCAAACCCAACAATAAAAAACAAGTCAACCACCCCCAAAGGCATCAAATCAATTAAAACAATTATATTATCTTTGCAAATATTTGTCAATAATGGCTTATACTGGGCTGTGTTCCAGTTTGCTGGAAAAGCAAAAACTTAAAGTAGCTTATCAAGTTTTTTTGATTTTCTATGTTTAAATCCGCAAATCTATATGTATGCCCTTTATAAAGCCGTAGTTTTTCTGTCGGCATAGCCAAACTTCCCTTACTATATGATACAATGGTTCACCATTGATGTAAATATAAAAAAATTGTAAGCA
>CAYVCG010000010.1:19654-35626 GCA_964449985.1 uncultured Defluviitaleaceae bacterium | reverse complement strand
TTACTATATGATACAATGGTTCACCATTGATGTAAATATAAAAAAATTGTAAGCAATGGAAAAACAGCTTAAAAATAGGTTATGGCATGTGCTATATCTTAGTGAAAAAAATAATGCTTGACAGGTTACATGTTCACCGATATAATGTATACAAAAGTATACGATTGGCGGTGTGTATAATGATTAGCCAAATTTTGAACGGTATAACTGATTTTTCAACCGAAATCGAAAAACGGAAAATAAGATTTCGAAAAATGCTTTCAAACACGTTGGATAGGCATAGCATCCGTGTCACTTCTTATAATACGGAAAGGAGAGGTGTTTGCGGAGAGGTGAAAACGTTGTTAAAACCTGCTTATGACTGGGGGCGAGGGGAGTTTTATGTTCGGGGGAGGGTAAGCTCTGTTAATTTATCGAAAGCGGATAAAAGCATTTGGGATTATAAGATAAAGACAGAGTTTCATGAGTTGTTTCATGCAAATCGGCATTGGCTTAAAACGGACGAGGGATTTATTATTGATGAAGAGATAGTCTCTATGCCGGGATGGAATTTAATTGAAGAGTTGTTTGCAGAATTGTCAGCTATTTATCTTGTTAAAGCAATGGGTTTATCAGACAGGCTTTTTATTCCTGCGTATGCTGCCGAAATAATGCGCATTATTCCTGTTCTAAAGGAAATGCCTGAATTTTCAGGGGCAAAAACGCTTTATGATCTGGGTGAAAGAGTTGTAAAGTTTAGGTTTGACAAAAATTTTAAAACAGCCCAATGGGCAAAATATATTGATTACGCTAGTGCAAAACATTTGGATATAGATTCTTATATTAAACAATATAGGGACGAATTGATTGAATACAGGGATGTTTTTTTGAAGGAAGCTGAAAACGGCACTGATTCAGGATTCTTGCAGTCATCATCATACAGTGATTGTTATACACGCAGTTATTTAAGGCAGATTAAAAACTGCAATTTTGTAGGCATGGATTGTTCAAAGCAGCGTTTAGCTGCTATGATTAATATTGCTTATTTAATGAATAGTGTTGGAATAAAATAATTGAGTAGGGTGGCTTTTTGTATAAAGCCACCCTTAAATATTGTCTATTCCATAAGCCATACCTTGGAGGACTCAACAGCCTTTAGCCAATAGCTATAACGTTTTTCCATCTCATCCTCAATCATGCGAGGAGAAAAGCTCTTATGCGTCTGCTCCAAAGCCTTTATCTCATCAAAGCTTTTATAAATCTTAGTCCCCAATCCAGCTAAATAGGCTGCCCCCAGAGCCGTCGTTTCTGTAACATCGGATTTTATAACAGGTATGCCCAAAATATCCGCCTGAAACTGCATTATATAATCATTGTTACAAATACCCCCATCCGCTTTTAGCGCTTTTATTGGCTGTCCTGCGGCAAAGCTCATATATTCAAGCACGTCCTTTGATTGGTAAGCAATAGATTCGCAAACGGCACGAACAATGTGATTTTTATTCGTTCCAAGGCTCATGCCGAAAACTGTTCCCCTTGCGGATGCATCCCAATGCGGGGCGGACAAACCGGAGAAGGAAGGCACAAAATATACACCGCCGCTATCTTCTGTTCTTGAAAGTATATATTCAATTTCACTAACATTTGAAACGATTCCTAGCCTGTCAATAAGCCATTCAATAGCTGCGCCTGCACAAAATACGCTGCCCTCCAATGCATAATATGCTTTGCCGTTAATGTAAAAAGCAATTGTGGACAAAAGCCCTTTTCGGGGCGAAATAAGCGTTTGGCCTGTGTTTTGTAATATAAAACAGCCTGTACCGTAAGTATTTTTTATATCGCCCTCATTAAAGCATAATTGACCAAACAAAGCCGCATGTTGGTCGCCCGCTATGCCGGAAATCGGTATGGATACGCCGAAAATATCCTTGCTCACATATGCGCATATCCCCGATGATGGGACAACTTCCGGCAGTATTTCCCGGGGAACATTGAAATATCTAAGCAAATCGCTATCCCAATCCAGTGTGTTTATATTAAACAGCATAGTTCTAGAAGCGTTTGTATAGTCCGTAATGTGGCTTTCTCCATGCGTAAGGCTCCAAACGATAAATGTATCTATTGTTCCTGCCATAAGCCTGTTTTCGCTAAGCAACACTTTAGCCTGAGGTATGTTCTCTAAAATCCATTTGATTTTAGAAGCCGAAAAATAAGGGTCAGGAAGAAGGCCTGTTTTTTCTCGTACTGTTTGTTCCATGCCATCTGTTATAATCCTTCGGCAAATATCAGCGGAACGCCTACACTGCCAAACTATTGCGTCACATATCGGTTCTCCGGTTATTTTATCCCACAAAACTACCGTTTCTCTTTGGTTTGTTATGCCTATGCCGCTTATATCCTCCGCGCGTATTCCGGCAAGGGAGATAGCTTTTTTCATCGTTTCTAATACGTTAAACATAATTTCCTTTGCATTATGAGATACGTAGCCGGGCTGTGGATATATTTGCTCGTGCCTTCGGGAATCCTGGGATATAATATTCCCGTTTTTATTAAAAATGACTGTTCGTGTGCTTGTTGTGCCCTGATCTATGGCTAAAATATAGTTCTTTTCCATATGACTACCCCAATTTCCACAAAAATTTATGCTACTTTATATGATTATAACACAGGTTTCACAGGGTTGAAAGTTTTTTAACAATCAAACAGTGTATTAGACATAAAGAGTTTGACAATCAATTTGCAAAGATGGTATACTTAGACTAAGTGCATACCAATTTTTGCTAGAAAAAGGGGTTTTTCTTTATGCATAATGAAAAGAAAATATCTGTGCCGGTCATAAAAAGGTTGCCCAGGTATTATAGATATCTAGGTGATTTGCTTGATAACAAAATCACAAGGATTTCGTCAAAAGACTTGAGCGAGAAGATGAAGCTTACCGCTTCCCAGATTCGGCAGGATTTAAATAATTTTGGTTGCTTTGGCCAGCAAGGCTATGGTTATAATGTTGAATTTTTATATAAAGAAATACAAAAGATATTGGGTTTGGAAAAGCAGTATACTCTTGTCATAGTCGGCGGGGGCAACATAGGCCAAGCCCTGCTTAACTATAAGAACTTTGAAAAACGTGGGTTTAATTTTATTGCTATATTTGATGCTAATCCAAAGCTTATCGGGCTTAGTATTCGTGGTGTAGAAGTGCAGGACGTGGATACGCTCGAAGATTTTTTGACAAAAAATCATGTTGATATAGTTGTTTTAACACTGCCTAAGGCGAATGCTTTAAAGGTCAGCGAGATTATAATACGGCGCGGTGTTAAAGGCATTTGGAACTTTTCGCATGTCGATCTTAATGCACCGCCGGATGTTGTTGTAGAAAACGTTCATCTGACGGATAGTCTTATGACGTTATCATATCGGCTTAATGAAAGCGCAATAAGCCGGGAGGAGATGTAGGCTCTAAAAATTGGGGGGGACTTTTTTTATGAAAAAGTTCCCCCCAATCTTGCGCTATCCAAGCATTGTTGAAAAGTTAAACACCTGATCCAGTTTTGCAAGGAAAACAAAATTTCCGCGCACTTTTATTTTTCCTATCATAAACGATTTCTGAGCAGTATTTTTACCCGTCAAAATATCAAGCCATGCTTTTTCATCAGCCATGATTGTTATATCATTTCGTTCTGATCTTCCGTCTATAACTTCGCATTCATTGTTTTTAAGCACGACATAAGCCTCAAAATTATCTTTGTCATTAGTGCCCTTAATAGCAAGCTGGAACACAATATCCAAATCATTAGCCAACTGAGGCTTAAAGAAATGCGGCAGGCTTTGCGTCATCTGCTTGCATGTCTTTATTCTGGGTTTGGGAGAGGCGTAGTCTATATTAATAGCCCGCTCGCCTTTGGGAACAAGCCCTATTTCCCCTTCTTTTACATACTTCTTTGCAAACAAGCGCGATAGTTCATTTATGTTATTCTCATGTTCGGGTTCAAGCGTATTAAGGCTATATTTTTCGTATATATCATCAACGTTATATTTCGTCTGTCTTTCCTCTCCAAACAGCGATTTAATTTGCTGTTCGGTCATAGGCTCTATCTTGGCGTCAAATGACGATGCTGTTTGCGCCGATGAAACAGGGATAAAAAATCTGCGGTTTTGTCTTATTACACGATAAAAATCCTCCGTTTGGCGCTCTATTATAGATTTAAAATCTTCATTTTCTTGGATAGTTGGGAGATACTGAGGCCCGACCATAACCCTTCCTGCGTCATATCCGTTTAATGAAGCGATTATGCGGGAAAGTGTTTCTGCGGCAGGCCGTTCGCCCCCATAAGCGGATGTTACGACGATAAGGCAATTTTTATCCTGTAGTATGCCATTGTTGTGTTTATCAGACAGATGCTCCGCAAAGTTCATCATCAAAGCGTTTGGAGCAAACTCTCCTGCATTGGCGGCAAAGATAACGCCTTTAGCGGCTCTGATGCTGTCTACAATGCTTTGAATACACGAATCCTTACCGTTATAATATGGCAGGTTCAAACCCGAAAGGTTTATATGCTCTATCTCCACATCATCAAACTCACTCAGGGTTTGTGTAATAATTTCTAAAACTTTATTAAGCTTGTGTTCAAACCCAGCAACGCTTGAATCAATAACAGCAATTTTCATCAATAAAACCTCCCTATTTTCAATCTGAAAGCCCGGGCAGCTGGCTTTCTGTCAACCATTTATCGAAAAACTCTGTAAGGCTTTTGCCATAAACCTCTTCTGCAGAAGCGATAAACTCTTTAGATGATGCTATACGGAATGAATGCTTTGTATAGTATGATTTTAAAAACTTGTCAAACATTTTGTCTCCCATTTTTTGGTATAGGCTGTATATCATGAGCTTTGCTTTTGTAACGCTTATTGACTTATAATCTGAAAGTTCTGTTGTGTATACGCTTAAATCCTGAGACAAAATTTTATTTTGCAAATGTTCAAGCCCTGCCGAAAGCTCTGCATAATCATCGAGCATTTTTGAGCTTATATCTTCATCGTCATACAAAACCCTTTGGCCCATGAAAGCAACAAGCCCTTCTGTAAGCCACGGTTCTTTGATTTGATTAACCCCGATGCTGTTCCCGAACCATTGGCGACAGATTTCAGTGGCAATAGCTTCGTCTATATCGCCATTTTTTATAAAATTAGAATCAATAAAAATTATGCCCGGATAGCCTATGGCTGTATTATCAAAAAGATTTGTTTCTATTATATCAATAGATGAATAAGGGTAGTTCGCAAGTATAGATTCATAATAATCAAGGCTTTTTAAAGCGACAACCATCATAGTTATAATCTCTGGTGATTCCGACAACGTATAGATATTAACGTTTATATCAGAATTTGTTTTTGCTGTTTCCAAGGCGTATTTATCGCTTATAACAAACGCAAAATCCCGCACCATTTTTGCTGCCAGGGTGGTTTGTCGCTTGCCATCTGATTCCGTAAACGTTTCTTCGCCTGTTCCAATGACACTGCAACCGACAGGCGTTGTGATTTTAACATTATAGTTAGACATATTTGCATAAAACGGAGAGCCGGCCGGATAATAAGGCTCTGTGTGCCATCCGGCTTCGTCATAAACAGCAATAACAGGGAAAAAGTTGCCACACCAGATTGCTTCGCTGTTAGAGCCTGTGCGATGATTTATTCTTGGAACATATGCTTCAAACTGCACAGTTATTTCAAAAATCTCATCAGGGAGCATTGTTTCATCAAGCAACACCGTTAAAACGGTTGAATCAACAAAAAATCGAGCCTCATCGTTATTGACAATAACGCCTTTTATATCAATGTATCCATAATCAGGAACACCGCCGGGGAATACCCTGCTGCGAGAAGAATTAAAATAAGGCATCATAATAGAATCCTTATTAAAAGCGTTTAGGTATAAGTTGAAAAGCAGCTTGTCCAGATCATTCCCTGTTCGATTTTTATACGATAGCTTTTCAATACCTGTTATAACCTGCTTTTCCATGCTTGCTATTTCGGCTGTGATAGTATAGTCATTAAGCTTGCGGGTTTCTTTGCCATCTTCCACGATTTCTGCGGCGACTGAGGCTTGGTCATCAGGGGCCGGAGGGATTTCGTTGGAAACAACGATATCCGTAATAGGGGTTTGAGACGGCGGGGCTATGCCTTCCTGAAAGGGTAGGCATGAAGAAAGCATAAAGACGGCCGTTAATATTGCCGTTGCCGTTTTTATAAGGCGGAATATATTAAGTTTTGCGCTCATAGCGGTCACCACACTTATTTTAAAGGATTAAAAACAGCGGATAATGTAATACTTAATAATGGAAAAAGGTTCCTTTAAATATGCCAAAAGCTTGTTGAAACTAAAATCCACATCGGATGCATAACCGGATATATCGGAAAAATAATCAGAGGCTATTATCATAGACCTGTATATATGAAAATCATTTGTAACAACGATGATGCTTCCGATTCCGTTTTCGTCAGCTATAACCTTGGAAAACTTAAAGTTTTCGTCTGTTGTTGCGGATTTATTCTCAATTAAGATATTAGCCGAATCAACGCCGTTATATACAAACCACTGTTTCATTGCCTCCGCAGCAGACATAACATCGTCAGGAGCTTTTCCGCCGGAAACAATTATCTTTTTTGCATAACCTTCATTATACAGCTCTAGAGCGGATAATAAACGCAGAGCCATCCATTCATCCGGCGTACCGTCTTTTGGGTTTATAGAATGCCCCAAAACCAGTATTGCATCCGAAGGTTTGGGGGAAAATGCATCTTGGTTTGATATAACATTAATTTGCAAATAAGCAAACATAATTACGCATAGTATTGATATAAGTAATATTATTAGTTTATTCTTTGTCAAAACAATTGACATCTCCAAAGGTATGTAGCTATACCAAAAAATATTTTGCCGATTTTGGCAGACTTATTATAACATATCTGGTATAGTATATTCAATTAATATTATGGCAGGTATTGGTAAACTTTTATAAAAAGGCATAAATTGTATTTAAATCTAAACATATATGCAGGAGTGTGAAGCTATTATGAAAAAAATAATATTGACAGGTGGGGGAACAGCCGGCCATGTTACGCCAAATATAGCCCTTATCCCAAGGCTTAGGGATAACGGCTTTTCGATTGAATATATCGGCAGCAAAGATGGAATAGAAAAAGAACTTATAACCAACTGTGGCATACCATATCACGGCATATCATCAGGCAAGCTGCGGCGTTATATAAGCATTAAAAATCTTACGGATATGTTTAGGGTTATTAAAGGCCTGAGTGATGCGATCGGTTTAATAAAACGTATAAAGCCGGATGTTATATTCTCAAAAGGTGGTTTCGTTAGTGTCCCTGTTGTTATAGCAGGGCGGTTTTGCGGTGTTCCTGTCATTATCCATGAATCTGATATAACGCCGGGTTTGGCGAATAAAATAGCCATACCGTTTTCTCGGCGGGTGTGCGTTTCGTTTCCGGAAACGATCAATTATTTGCCAAAAGGAAAGGCTGTTTTGACAGGTTCCCCAATACGGGAAAACCTTTTTTCCGGCAGCAGGGAAAAAGGGCTTGCACTTTGTGGCTTTAATGGCAGCAAGCCCGTTGTATTATTTATGGGCGGAAGCCTAGGTTCTGCAAAAATAAATGAGGTTTTGCGCAACTGTCTTGATGATGTGTTAAAACGCTTTGATATTATTCATTTATGCGGAAAAAACAACGTTGATAAAGGGATAAATAAGGCGGGCTATGCGCAGTTTGAATATTTATCAGATGAATTGGCGGATATTTTTGCGTGCGCTGATATTATTGCATCCAGAGCAGGGGCAAACGCTATTTTTGAATTCCTTGCAATGAAAAAGCCAAGCCTGCTTATTCCGCTTTCTAAAAAAGCAAGCCGTGGAGACCAGATTTTAAATGCAGGATCGTTTGAAAAACAAGGTTTCAGCAAGGTATTGCAGGAGGAAGAACTAAACGAAAAAAGATTACTTGATTGTTTAGATGATTTGTATAACAATAAAAACGTCTATATTAATGCTATGAGCAACAGTAAATTAGGGAATGGCGTTTTGGCTGCTATGGGGCTTATAATGCAGACTGTTGACTAGAGGAAGGATATATAAATACATGCAAACCGTATCTCTTTTAAGATGTGAAAACTATAATTATGAAGATGTTAAGAGGGTTTTGGCGCAAAGTGTTGAAAACCTCGGAGGTTTTGAAAAATATATTAATAAAGGCGAGAGGGTTCTAATCAAGGTTAATCTTCTTATGAAAAAAAGGCCGGAGGAGGCCGCAACAACCCATCCCACTTTTACAAAAGCACTCGTGGAGCTATTGCAGGAATACGGGGCAGACGTTGTTATCGGTGATAGCCCCGGAGGGCCTTTTAACGAAGCAATGCTGCGAGGGATATACAAAGCAACAGGGATGCAGCAAATCGCAGAGGAAACAGGGGCAAGGCTAAACACAAACTATAAATCGGCCCAACGGGATAACAAAGACGGTTTTTTATTAAAACGCTTGACCGTTGTGGATATGCTTAATGATGTTGATAAGGTTATATCGGTTTCAAAGCTGAAAACCCACGGCATGATGACGTTTACTGGCGCCGTTAAAAACATGTTTGGCATTGTTCCCGGCATAACGAAAGCAGAGTATCACTTAAATATGCCGGAATATAAGGATTTTGCGAATGCATTAATCGATATTTGCCTTTGTGCAAAGCCTGTACTGTCGTTTATGGATGGAATTGAGGGCATGGAAGGCGCAGGCCCATCGTCAGGAACTCCAAGGAAAGTCAATGCAGTTATAGCATCGGATAGCCCTTATCATTTGGATAAGGTGGCCGTTTCGATTATAAATCTGCCGTTTAATAAGGTTCCGACGATTGCTGAGTGTATAAAGCGGGGTATAGTATCAGGAGATCTTGGTGATGTAGAACTGGTTGGTGGAAGCATAAAGGAGTTTTTCATTAAGGATTTTAACATACCAATGAACGTTAGCCTTTTGCCAAAGCCTAAAAATACACCAAAATTTGTTTTGAAGTTTGTGGATAAGCATTTGCAGAAAAGGCCGGTTTTTGACCATAAGACTTGCATAAGCTGTGGTATTTGTGTAGAAAACTGCCCTGCAAAGATTATATCTATGGAAACGGATAAGCCGGTGGTGGATATTAAAAAATGTATACGCTGTTATTGCTGTCAGGAGCTTTGCCCAAAAAAAGCCGTGGTCATTTATCGGCCAAGGCTTCTAAGGCTTATTTCAAAGTGATAGGGAAGGGGGAAACTCCTTCTTATTTTTTCGTGTTGGTTGGTGTATCACAACTGCTCGTTAAAGCGTGCTTCACGTGCCTTCTCAAGCTTGTTTCGCTTATATCTGCGCGTGAACCGGACGAGGAAAATCTTTATGATGGCGCAAACCGGAACAGCGAAAATCATACCGACAATGCCAAAAACAGAACCAAAAACGGATAGCGAAAGCAATACAAGCACCGGGCTTAATTCAACCTTTTCGCCGACTACTTTCGGAACGATAAACACACCGTCAATCTGTTGCAGTATGATAACAACAAGCCCTGCAAAAATAGCTTTCGTAACGTCTCCGGCCAAAAGCGCTATCAAAACTGAAAGAAGGAAACCAACAAGCGCCCCAAAATACGGTATCAAATTCGCAAACCCAGAGAATATACCGATAATAACGGCCAAATCAATACCTACAAGAGAAAGACCAATGCTAAGAAGCGTTCCCATAATAATGGCGTCCGTAAGTTGGCCGCGAATATAGCCGGAAAATACAGCGTGTATATCCCCGCCGATATTCCTTATGCGGCGCAGCCATTTTGATGATAAAAATGTTTCCATTATATCATTCATGCGGTATAGTATAGCGTGCTTATCCTTCAAGAAGTAAAACGCAACGACCAAGGACATAAGGAATCCTATGATAGAACTGCCTGTCGATGTTATTGTTCCAATAATATCTTTGGAGAAGCTTTTGACAAAACCTGTTGCACCGTTAACAAAGCCTGTTATAGCATCAGATAGATACTGTGTCGCGCCCCATTCTTCAAGCGTTAATTGAGCATTTGTATAGAAATCACTAAGCTCATTTAACATGCTATTAACGACTTCCATAATGCCTTGAGAAAAGCCTGAGCCGCTTTTGCCTCCGATTTTGGAGACTAAAAACAAGATAAGAAGCGAAATAATTAAAGCAAACATAAGATACGTAAGACTTGTTCCAGCGGTGCGCTTTTTAAACGAAGGCTTGTTTTTTGAGGTGCGCTTCTTTATAAATTTTATTCGAGATATTCTACTGAAAAATGCATTCGGTTTGTCCTTGAAGTATTTTTCATATAGCGTCTGAAAAAAATCCACAAGCGGGTCAAGTATATATGCGATAACAAAAGCCGTTATTAAAACAGAAAATACAGACACAACATATCCCAGCGCGTTTGAGGCTTCTGATATGATAACATCGGCATTTGTAAGGATAAAGGCAGCAGAATCAACGACTTTAAACAGGATATATGCGCATACAAGCGTTAAAACCACATAAAAAGAAATTTTCAAGTAGTTTTTATCCCAATTAAATTTCATATCTCCGCCACCCCTTTATTTCATCTTAGACAATACATTAATCAAAAATTCCCATGTATTATTAACGGATGTGATAGACATGCGCTCATAAGGTGTATGCACATCAAACATATCAGGCCCAAAAGAAATCATATCTATCCCTTTTACCTTTTCCGCGAACAAACCGCATTCCAATCCGGCATGAACCGCCGTTACGACAGCATCCTTGCCATACATTTCTTTATACGTCTCTTCAAACAGCTTTCGTATATTTGAATCGGGGTTATATTCCCATGAGGGATAGTTGCCCCTTGTTGAAATACTTCCGCCGAGAAGGCGCGCAAGGCTTGTAAGCTGATCCAGCAAGTAATATTTCCTTGATTTCACAGAGCTTCTAATCGCACTTACAAAAGACACGACGCTGTTTACGTCATCCGTTCTAACAACGCCAAGATTGTTAGACGTTTCCACAAGGCCTGGTATGGATTTGCTCATATGAATAACGCCATTTGGCGTTAGCATTAATGCGCTAAGGATTTTCTCAAATGTTTGCTTAGTAAAGACCTTATCCCCACATTTGTCAGCTGTTTTTACTGCTATTGTTAAACCGGGGTCGCTGGCAGCATATTCACGGGAAAGCGTTTCTGTTAGTTGGCCTATTTTAGCTTCAAAATCCGCATTTTCCCGAGGAACAAAAACAATTACCTCGCATTCTCGTGGTATCGCGTTATCCTTTGAACCGCCGTTTATTTTTTGCAAATAAATATCAAGTTCCCTCAGAGCGTTTAATATACACCCCATAATTTTGTTGCTGTTGCCGCGCTCTTTGTGTATATCCATGCCGCTGTGGCCGCCGTTAAGCCCGCCGACAGCTATGGTATATGGCTTATATCCATTGGGTATTTCGCAAAAGTCAGCTTTAACATCAATAACGCATTTTATACCGCCGGCACAACTTGAAAGGAAAAAGCCTTCCTCTTCGGAATCAATATTTATAAGCATTTTTGCCGTTAGAAGTTGCGGTGAAAGTGCCGCTGCGCCATTCATGCCCACTTCCTCATCAGTAGTAAGAACGATCTCCAAAGGTGGATGCATAAGGCTTCTATCAGACATGAGTGCCATTGCGTAAGCAACAGCTATGCCGTTATCGCCGCCCAAAGTTGTCCCACGGGCTTTAACAAAATCGCCGTCTATATAAACGTCTATCGGGTCTGTCAAAAAATCGTGAGTGGTGGCGTTATTCTTTTCGCAAACCATGTCTAGATGACCTTGGATAATAACTGTGGGGGAGTTTTCATAACCTGCCGAGCTGGTTTTTTTTATGACCAAATTAAACCTATCGTCCTGAACGGCTTCCAAACCGTTTTCCACGGCGAACCGGTATATATAATCGCTTACGGCTTTTTCGTTGCCTGAACCTCTGGGGATTTTGCTTATCTCCTCAAAGTATTTAAAAACCTGCGTTGGTTTGCAGTTTCCCAGGACATACATGGAATTACCACCTCTATTGGATTAGTTTTTAAAGCTATGAATCGGCGGCGGAATACGCCCACCACGATCTATAAAATCCTTACATGAGAACTTATTAACAGGCATAATCGGTGCATAACCAAGCAAACCGCCAAACTCTACCATTTCGCCAACGCCTTTGCCGATAACTGGTATAACACGAACGGCTGTTGTCTTGTTATTAACCATTCCGATTGCCATTTCGTCTGCTATTATGCCGGAAATGGTTTCGTCAGGTGTGTCTCCGGGGATCGCTATCATATCAAGGCCAACGGAGCAAACGCACGTCATTGCCTCGAGCTTTTCTATCGTTAAAGCCCCGGCTTTAACCGCATCTATCATGCCTTGATCCTCACTGACAGGGATAAACGCACCGCTTAACCCGCCTACGTATGACGATGCCATAACCCCGCCTTTTTTAACATTGTCATTTAAAATGGCAAGAGCCGCCGTTGTTCCCGGAGCACCGGCGTATTCCAGCCCCATCTCATTAAATATCTCAGCGATACTATCACCTATAGCAGGGGTGGGGGCAAGGGAAAGGTCTATAATACCGAACGGCACGTTAAGCCGGCTGGAAGCCTCCTGGGCAACAAGCTGACCTACTCTTGTTATTTTGAAAGCCGTCCGCTTTATCATTTCGCAAAGCGTTTCAAAATCCTTGCCTCGCACTTGCTCTAAAGCGCGCTTCACAACGCCCGGGCCACTAACACCAACATTTATAACGAGATCGCGCTCGCCGGCACCATGGAAAGCCCCCGCCATAAACGGATTATCCTCAACAGCGTTGCAAAATACAACAAACTTGGAACATGCTATAGAATCCCTGTCTTTCGTAAGTATTGCCATTTCTTTTATGATTGAACCCATTTTTTTCACGGCGTTCATATTTATTCCGTTTCTGGATGATGCCACGTTAACAGACGAACATACACGCTCTGTTTCACTAAGGGCTTGTGGTATACTGTCTATAAGGATTAGGTCTCCCTTTGTGCTTCCCTTCTGAACCAAGGCGGAAAATCCGCCGATAAAATTAACGCCAACTGTCTTTGCAGCTTTATCCAATGTATGCGCCACGCTTACGAACGAATCCGCATTACACCCGCCGGCAGCTATACTAATAGGCGTTACGGAAATACGTTTATTAACGATAGGAACGCGAAACTGCTTTGATATATCATCGCCGACTTTTACTAAGTTTTCGGCTGATTTGGTTATTTTGTCATAAATCTTTTTGTTAAATCTCTCCAGATCTGAATCGGCACAATCCAAAAGGCTTATGCCCATCGTTATCGTTCTTACGTCTAGGTTTGATTCTTCTATCATTCGGTTTGTTTCTTGAATCTCCAGCTTTGAAATCATATTGCCTCACCTCTATATTCTGTGCATAATATTAAAAATATCCTCGTGCTGGAGCTTTATATTAACGCCAATCTCTTTGCCCAACTCAACAAGCCCATCGGCCACATCGTTGAATTCCTTCAATGCCTTGGATAAATCCACAATCATCATCATATTGAAATATCCCTGCACGATTGTTTGGGATATATCTAAGATGTTTATACCTTCGTTTGATAAATAAGTACAAACCCGCGCTATTATCCCAACCTGGTCTTTGCCTATAACAGTTATTATGCCTTTCATCAATAATCCTCCTAAATATATTATAAGTTTTATTCTCCCATATCAAACAGAGCTTTTGCAAACTGTTCCGGGTCAAACGGTTGCAAATCGTCTATCCCTTCGCCAACGCCGACAAATCTTATTGGAATCTTTAGCTCGTTCTTTATCGCTATAATTATGCCGCCCTTGGCCGTTCCATCCAGCTTTGTTAAAACAATGCCCGTTATGTCGCAAATTTCTTTAAACGTTTTGGCCTGTTGCAGAGCGTTTTGTCCAGTTGTTGCATCCAAAACTATTAAAACCTCGGTCTGGGCTTCCGGATACTCTCGATTAATAATTTTAGACATCTTTCTAAGCTCTTCCATGAGGTTCTTTTTATTATGGAGCCTGCCTGCTGTGTCGCAAATGAGTATATCTGCGCGCCTTGCCTTTGCGGCTTGGATAGCATCAAAAACAACGGCGGCCGGATCAGAGTTTTCCTGATGCTTTATCACCGGTATTTCAGAACGCTGGCCCCAAATCTCTAGCTGATCTATAGCGGCAGCGCGGAACGTATCAGCGGCAGCCAAAACGACGGTTTTTCCGCTTGCCTTAAAATTCGCCGCAAGCTTGCCGATAGTCGTAGTTTTTCCAACGCCGTTAACACCGATAACAAGCATAATGCATGGAGAGGATACTACAAACTCATTGTTGTCCTCTTGCAATATGGAAGTAATCTCGTCTATAAGAATGGCTCGGACTTGCCCGATCTCGGTAGCCTTTTCATTTGAAACCCGTTCTCTTAGCTTATCAATAAGAGTGGTTGATGTTGTGACTCCGATGTCTGCCGCAATAAGGGCTTCTTCAAGTTCTTCGTAAAGCGCTTCATCTATTTTTACAAAGCTCTTTAAAACGCTTTCAACATTGCCGATAATATTCTTTCTGGTTTTATCAAGCCCGGCAAGCATTTTTTTAAAGAAGCCTTTCTTTTCCGGTTTAACAGACTCCGGCTGCCAAACGGATTCTTCTTCAATAATATACGGTTGTTCTTCCGGTTCTTCTTCAACAATTGTTGCTTCCCCTATAATTTCTTCCCCAATGATTTGTTCCCCAATGATTTGTTGCTGGGAAACAGTTGTATCTTCCGCAGGTTGTTGCTCCTCAACTGGAAGAGGTTCATCAGGAATAATTTCCTCGGTGATAACAGGTGATTCCTCCAAAGGCTCGTCGTAGGATTCTTCTTGAGGCTCTGTTACAGGTTCAAATTGCTGTGGAGTGATATCTTGCAAAGCCGGTTCGTCAGCCTGGGGCTGATTCCTTTTCTTTTTGAAAAAATCAAATAACGCCATTTTAAATAACTATCCTTTCCAAACTGCTTTTTTCTTCATTAGTAAAGCTAACGCTAACGAGTTTCGAAACGCCTTGCTCCTGCATCGTGACGCCGTATAAAACATCAGCCGCTTCCATCGTTCCTTTTCTGTGTGTAATAATAATAAACTGTGTATCATCGGCAAAATGCTTTAAATAGTTGGCATAGCGCTTGACATTTGCATCATCCAGAGCTGCTTCTATTTCATCCAATATACAAAACGGAGACGGTTTCATACGCAGTATAGCGAACAACAGCGCAATCGCTGTAAGCGCGCGTTCTCCTCCGGATAAAAGCATCATATTTTGCAGCATCTTTCCCGGCGGCTGAGATATAATCTCTATACCTGATTCCAAAACGTCGTTTTCGTCGGATAACTTCAAATAGGCTGTGCCGCCTCCAAACATCTCAGCGAAGACTATAGCAAAATTTTCTGATATAAGCTTAAATTGCTCATAAAAACGCCTTTCCATAAGCTCTTTGAGTTCAGATATAATATCTTTTAGCTTATCCTCAGCAACTAATATGTCGTCCCGCTGCTTTTGCAGAAATTCGTGCCGTTCCTTAACTGCTTTATATTCCTCGACAGCATTGACGTTTACCGTTCCTATGGCTTTTATTTCTGTTTTTAGATTTTTGGATTCGCGCTCCAGCCAGGATGATGATTCTTCTATTTTTGGAAAGCGCTGTGCCTCTTGATATGTAATACCATAGGTTTCCCACATTTCGTCAAACAAACGGCGGCTGTTAAGCTCAGACTGTTCTTTTTTCATTTCCAATTTTGTCAGCTGGTTTTTAAGATCAGAAATCTTCTCCATTTTTGCAAGAACGTCGTTCTCGACAGCAACTATGCGATCCTGCACAAGCCTTTTTTGGTTGGTTAGCTCATCAAAATCCAGGGCTGCTTTA
>CAYVCG010000010.1:0-19554 GCA_964449985.1 uncultured Defluviitaleaceae bacterium | reverse complement strand
TCCATTGTTTTTAATATGTCCTGAATTTCCTGTTGTATCCTTTCGAAGCTTTCACGCTGTTCCCTTATGCTTTTGTTTGTCTCAACAATTTGCTCCATTAGCTGGCGTTCTTCCGTCTCGAGATCGGAAATCGTGTCGTTTAGCTCTTCAAGCATTGCCTCGGCCTGAGAAATATTTGCAGAAACAGAAGCCTTTTGTATCTCTGCCTCTCGGATAATAAACTTGTTTTTGCTTATTTTTTCAGAAACCGAGCTAAGTTTAAATTGTATATCGTCTCGTCTTTTTGTTAGCTCATCTTTTCTGGCAGAAAGCGTTTCAATTTCAGCCGATAAATTTGTTATTTCCCTATTTCTGGATAATATGCTGGATTGCGTTTTGGAAACGCTTCCGCCTGTCAAAGAACCTCCGGCGTTTACCACGTCTCCGTCAAGCGTCACTACTTTGTATTGATACCCTAATTTTTTGGAAAACTCTATAGCGTTTTTTAAGCTATCATAAACGATAACCCTGCCCAACAGGTTTGACATAATATCCGAGTATTTTTTATCGCATTCAATCAAATCAACAGCTATTCCAACCATTCCGCGCTCTTTTAAAAGCTTTTCCTTATCGCTACCTAAGTTTTTACCCTTTATAGATGTTATCGGCAGAAATGTCGCGCGGCCTTCACTTGTTGATTTTAAATATTCGATTGCCATTTGGGCATCGGCTTCGCTATTTGTGATTATATTTTGCAAAGAGCTTCCAAGAGCTATTTCTATGGCGGTTTCAAAGCGTTCCTCCGTTGATATAAGCTCTCCAACAGCGCCACAAATTCCGGAAAATCTTGTGGGGTTTGCCTTTCTCTGTTTTAAAACGGATTTGACACTTTTATAATAACCCTCATAGCTGTTTTCCAGCTCGGAAAGCAGCTTGTGGCGGGATGTTCTATCATTTAGGTCATGTATGGTTTTGTCCAAAGTGGATGCTATAGATCCTGATTCGGTTTCAAGCCTTTCCCTTTCGGCATAAAGGCTTGTGAGCTGGGTATTAAGCTTGTCCTGCGTTTCGTTATGCTCGTCCATAGTTTTTTGAAGGACTTGCAGTTTCACTGTGCTGTCATTTATTTTGCTTATCGTATAGTTCTTATCATCGTCTAATTCTTCTTTACGTTGTTCAAGCTGTTCATATAAAGCCTGAGCACGTTGTATGCGCCCTTCTGCGTCGCTTGTCAAACGCAGCTTTTCTATATGCTCGGATGAGTATTTTTCTATCAGCGCTTCATTTTGTGTCAGCTTTTCATTAAGCAAATCAAATTCCAGCTGCTTTAAGCCAAGCTTCTCATTTTTTGCTGCAAGCTCTAGTTTTACGGCGCTTTGCTTGGTTTCATACAGGTTTTTGTTTTCAATAGCTGCATTTATCGCTTCCTGTTTTAGTATTATGTCGCGGTTTAAGCGGCTTATGCCGGAATCAATATGCTCGATTTTTTGGATGCACAGCTTTATATCGCTTTCGGCTTTTCCTGCTTCAGAATTTAGGCCGGAGATTTCTTGGGCTTTAAGGTCGGTTTCAGTTTCGATGGTTGAAAGCCTGTGTTTTAGAGATTCAATAGATTCTTTAATAGCAGTTTGCTCTGTTAGTTCAGATTCTATATGCTCATTTATGCCAGCGATGTTGGCTTCGAAAGCGGAAATCTCATCTTTGGAATGATCCACAGCCCTTGCAAAGATATTTATTTCAACAGCTTTCAGCCTTTCCGCCAGGCCTAAATACATTTTTGCCCGTTCGGATTGTATAAAAAGCGGTTCAAGCTGGTTTTCCAACTCTGTCATAATGTCATTAACGCGGGTGAGGTTTTGTTTTTCCCGCTCCAACTTCATTTCCGCTTCGCGTTTTCTGTTTTTATATTTTACAATGCCCGCCGCTTCCTCAAAAAGCAAGCGCCTATCCTCTGATTTGACGCTTAAAATCTCATCTATTCGGCCTTGACCAATGATAGAATACCCCTCCCGCCCTATGCCGGTATCCATAAACAGTTCGTGGATGTCTTTAAGGCGGCAGGTTGTATTATTAATAGAAAACTGACTTTCCCCAGAGCGGTATACCCTGCGGGAAACGGTTATTTCGGAATAGCCAATATTAAGTTTATGATCGGCATTGTCAATCGTCATGGATACCTCGGCAAAGCCAAGGGCTTTTCGGTTTTTTGTTCCGGCGAAGATTATATCCTCCATTTTTGCACCACGGAGGCTTTTTGCGCTTTGCTCTCCCAAGACCCAACGGATAGCATCTGATATATTGCTTTTTCCGCTGCCGTTTGGGCCGACTACTGCCGTTATGCCTTTATTAAAATCAAGCTTTATCCGCTCGGGAAAGGATTTAAAGCCCTGCAATTCTATTTTTTTTAGATACATAAACCGGCACCCCAAAATACAGTGTTAAAAACATTATTAGTTAACAAATCCTATTTTATCAACAGGCATAATTCTAAAAGAGATTTTCCCTATGATAGTTTCTCTTTTTATGCAGCCTACCTCGGTGTATCGGCTGTCCCGGCTGACTCGGCGGTTGTCCCCCAAAACGAAATAGCAATCCTCCGGAACTGTCAATGGAAATTCCACATTACCTAAAGACCTCACCGGTTCTTGAGAGAATTCGTCGGTCAATCTCACGTCGTTAACAAAAAAGGATTCGCCCCTTAAATCAATAACATCCCCGGGCTTTCCTATTATTCTTTTAACATAATTCTTGCTTGTGTCCGAAGGGTACGGAAACGCAATGATGTCTCCATATTCTGGAGAGCCAAATATATATGGAAGTATTTCCACGATAACCTTATCATCGTTATGAAGAGTGGGCTCCATGGAGCTGCCATCTATTTTAGCAACCTGAAATACAAGGAAATGCAAAACACAATACAATAAAATCGCGCCTACAAGCAAAACAAAGCCCTCCAAAACCATTCTAACAAACTTGTTGGATATTTTTTTGTCAAAAATTGTAACCGCCTCCAGTTTTTATCTGTTTTATTATAAAAAACGCAACAATACACAGCCAGAATACACAGCTATCATCGTTGCGTTTTATCGTCTATTAAAATGAACGCAAAAGAGAGTCCATCCTACAGATAATTCTATTTTCTCATAATTTCTTCCTTAACTTTGGCAGCTTTGCCAACTCTGTCGCGAAGATAGAACAACCTTGCTCTTTTGACTATACCACGGCGCACAACCTCGACTTTTTCTAAACGGGGCGAATGAAGCGGCCATGTTTTTTCAACGCCGGTGCCGTAAGATATTCTTCTAACGGTGAAAGTTTCTCTAATACCGCCGTTTTGTCTTTTAATAACTGTGCCTTCAAACACCTGGGTTCTTTCCCTTGTGCCCTCAACAATCTTTGCATAAACACGAACCGTATCTCCAACCTTAAAAGAAGGTATCTCTTTTTTAAGCTGTTCCGATTCAATTTGTCTAATAATATCGTTCATCAGTTTTCCTCCTTCCCGCCAAAGATGCTCTTAATATACGCATAACAAACAAAACAAAAAACGTATAAAAGCGGAACATCCGTAATCCAAAACGCATAATGCTCAATTACATTACACAATTTTGGATTATAACACACAACATTTATTTTTGCAAGCGGTTTTGTGTAAAAAATACAGCTAAAAAAACCGAATGGTACCTAATAAAATATTTGAGGCGGATTTAGCGTTTCGTTAATGGCATAACCAAACATAAATACAATTATTGCAAAAACGATATATATTATGACTCTTCTAAATACCAAATAAAAATCAGATGGTCTCACATAATCTAAGCAGTCTCTTGTTTTGCGGCTCAGACGGAATTTTTCGAATTCCCAGTGCACTTTGGGAAAAGCAGCTTCAATCCACATAAGAATAGCAACAACAAAAACATAAAAGAAAGAAGGCCGATAACCTGTCATAGAAAGAACAAAACTTATAATTGCAGTAATTAATAAAAGCAATCTAACAACTTTTTCTGCAGTAGTCGCAATAAAATAATCTTCATTATCATCATAGCTGTCTAATTCATAGCTATTTTGCTCTTTGTTCTCTTTGCCTATTAATTCGGGCAAATCATTATCCAAGCGGTTTCCGCAATTAGAGCAAAATTTATTTGCATCAGATTGATTTTCTTGGCACTTTTCGCATGTTTTCATAGGTATACCTCAAACTTTCTATACACCAAATCCGGGTATGTTTTTTAGCAAGTAGGATTGCAATAATTATATTAGCGTTGAAACCGTGTTTACATCCGAAAACTTATTCACTTATGCGTATATCCGATAATGTTTTGTTTTCCAATGAGAAATCCTCAAAGATTCTTTCTCCGCCATCGCCAAGAGGGGATTGCGCAACCATGCCGACTTTGATCTTTCTTTCCATAGGAATGGAACACAGCCTAGACATATAAAACTTTAAACCATCCAACGAGTAGTGAACCGCAAATACGTCTCCTTTTCGGGATAGTCTTAACCACACCGAATTACTGTCTATATCAACGCCGTTAGCATCATCGGATTTGCCGTTGGTCATGACCGAAACAACTGCCTTTGTTCCAAAATCCGTATATTCAAAGCAAGCTTTAGCCCATTTTGTTTCACTATCCCATGCGAGCAATACACATGCATCGTATGTTGATGAAAACGCATGGCTGACCTTTGCGTGCATTACAAAATCGCCTTCGATCATTTTGTATACGAATTGTGCATTAGAAACAGAAACTCCATCCACGGGATTAATAAAGAGATCTGTCTTTGGAAGCGCCGTTATGATAATTTTGCCGTCTGTTTCAGTCCAGCTTGCGGAGTTTATAGTGAGAAAATCATTCATATTAAAACCTCTTTCAAAATTTTAATCAAAAACTAATGGAGAACTATAGGTATAATGAGCGTTTAAATGGATTAAATCTTTATCCTCTGCAAACGTATATGTATTAAGATATTGGCTATTTTAAAACAAAACCCGAAATCAATTTGCATAGCTCTGATACGTTTGAATTACCTGTGAAATCAAATCTAACCTTGCCTACGCCGGAGAACCATAATTCAAGCTCGCTATCCAAATCGAAAGTACCCGCGCTTTCGACAGAGTATAGCTGTATTTTGCTGTATGGCATAGATGTAAAATCTTTCTTCTTTCCGGTCATGCCTTGCACATTAATAGAAATGATTCTTTTGTTAGTAAAAACAACGCCGTCTCTTATTCCGCGGTATGTAGAAATAATATGTTCTCCATCCACAAACATCGGCGTTATAAAGGTCTCAAAATCAGCATCAGAAACCTTCTTTAATTTAACAAAACTAGCATTTTGAAAATCAATCATTTATAAACAGCTCCTTTACATTTGTGTATTTTTTTAAATGCTTAATAATTTTAACACAATATTTTATTTATGCAAATAATGTTATTTTTTGTATTTTGTCGGATTGATAAAAATTATTTTTCTATGTAATAAAAAGGCATAGTCTGGCAAATCTAATTAATGAGGTGATTTTTTATGACTAAACAAGAAGTAGCAGATTCACGGTATTTCAGTACGCTACCAAAGTTTATACAAGAAAGTATTATGCAAAGCGGGCTGGAGTTTAAGTCGGAGGAAGAGATTAAGAAATTTGTTTCACAGCTTGAATCAAAGTAGAACTTCGCCGGCTTTAATATGGCAACGGTGCAAAACGTAATTTTTGCTCAAAAGTTGCAGGACAAAACGCGTTTCCTCAGTCCATTTTGGCGAAAAACACGTTAAAATTGGTGGTCGGGAACGCAAGTCCCGCCGCTTGCGCTAACTTTTACGCATAAATATTGAATTATGCACCGTTGCCATATCACTACTACCAGGGGTTACGGCGGTAATTTAATTTCCGCCGTAGTATCTTGTGAAAATCTGCTGCGCCGTGGTATAATGCTCCTAAAAGAAATATATCAAGGAGATACTGCAATGCGTTTAAGAGGAACAGTTTTTTCAAAAACATTGGAGATGGATACAGGTATTACTATAATCACACCTAATGTTATAAAACCGGGGCAATACCGCGTCGCTTATTTGTTGCATGGTTTGTTCGGCAATAACGAAAGCTGGGCGGATTATACAATGCTACCTCATTTCGCTAATGACTATGATATCATATTTGTTATGCCGGAGGTCGGCAGAAGTTTTTACACTGACATGACCCACGGATTAAAATATTTTTCATATATAACTGAGGAATTGCCGCTAATTTGCAAAAGTGTGTTTAATATATCAACCCGACGGGAGGATACAGCGGTTATCGGTGGATCTATGGGCGGATACGGTGCGCTCAAATGCGCGCTGACAAAGCCGGAACAATACGGTATCTGCTGTGCTTTTGCATCGGCATGTTTGTTTATGAAAGAGCATTTTGATTTGCAAATACATGAGGGTGAAACACCGGAATTTAAGGCTGCATATGGTGAGCAGTTATACAATGATTTTCATTCAATCTTTGGCAAGGATATGGAATGGAAACCGGAATATGAAATACTATCCCTTGCCAGCCGTATAAACAGCCAAACAAAGCCGAAGATATATTGCGCCTGTGGAACACAGGACTATTTGCACGAATTAAACGTACGTTTTAGTGGAGAAATGAAGCGGCTTGATTTTGATTTCACATATGATGAATGGCCGGGCAGGCATGACTGGTTGTTTTTTAATGAGGCATTAAAAAGGGCTTTGGACGCTTGTTTCAAGCTTAGAAAGATTTAGAAGGGTTTTTATAAAAATCTGTTTACAAACTAGATAGGGGGATTAAGTTGAGAAAACTAAAACTTATATACAATCCACACTCTGGGGATAAGGCTTTTGTGGATTTCCTAGACGATTGCGTCAGAATACTGCAAACCGGCAAATATGAAGTTCATCTTTTCCGGACGATGAAAAAGGGTGATATAAGCCGTCATATAGCGAAAATGCCGAAGGATTTTTATGATGCAGTTGTCGTTGCGGGCGGTGATGGAACGCTAAACGTCGTCGTGAATGCTCTTCTAAAAAACTCTCATGACATACCAATAGGCATTATTCCTTGCGGAACGGCGAATGATTTTGCATCAAACATAAAGCTGCCAACCGATATAGAGCTTGCAGCAAAGGTCATTGCTAAAGGAAATATTACAACAGCAGATGTGGGCCTAGTAGGTAAGGATTATTTTATAAATGTTTGCGGGGCAGGCTTTTTAACAAACATCTCGCAAAATATGGATGGCGATATAAAAAATTTTTTGGGTAAGCTGGCTTATTATATAAAAGGCATTTCCCAAATACCCAGTTTTGTGCCGTTAAACGTCCGTATAACGAACAGCAAGGGTTCTTTTGAGCAGGATATATATCTCTTTATCGTGCTTAATTCGACAGGAACAGGCGGCTTTGAAAATCTTGCCCCTGATGCAGCTATAGACGATGGATTGTTTGATTTTATCGGCATAAAGGCTATGCCAATGCTGGATTTGGCGAAGATAATGCTAAAGGTTTTGTCTGGCGAATATCTTAATGACCCAAACGTCATTTACTTTCAGGACAATTATGTTAAAGTAGAGCCGTTGTTTACTGACAACGAATATCTGGAAACAGATATAGATGGCGAAGCGGGGCCAAATCTGCCGATTGAGATAATTAATATTAAAGAAAAGATACGAATTTTTACGGTTTAAAAAAAGTGCTGCAATCATGGGAAAACCCCACGATTACAGCACTTTTTGATATTTATTATTTTGATTTATTTATTATTTTGATTATTTTATTATTTTTATTTAGTAACTGAAAAGTTGAAAGAATAGCTCGGGAACGGCAGAAGTTTTACCTTAGAAATCACAATCTTTGCTCCTGCATTCACGGAATCGAATTCCAAGTCAGTGCAGACATAGTTTCCATTAGCAATAGACGCAGAAACCTTTTGTCCGTCTACCGAAACAGCAAAGCCTGTTCCTGCGGTTATAGCTGTATTGAATTTAATCGCAAGCTTGCCGTTAAGTTCTTCTACAGTAGCTGAGAAAACATCGTCATTCGAAACAACTGTTAAATCTGCGGATTTTGCTGAGCGCGTTCCGACAACGCTTGCAACGACGGTGTAATTTCCAGCATCAGGAGCTGAAGCTATCGGAAGAACAGCCATAAATGAGTCATTAGTGCAGTTCACAATAGTATTTGCAAGGGTTTCATTGCCGCTTACGAGCTTAAGCTCGATTTGCTGCCCTGCAAGATCGGTTCCTGTTATATTCATAGCGATATTAGCAGCGTTTTTAGCAACAACCGTTCCAGTAACCATATCAAGCCCGTTTATCTTGGATGTGCTTTCAACATAAATGTCCTTTGAAGCAACAAGCTTGCGGCTGCTAACAGCAATAGAATCCATATAGAATTCTTCGCCTGAACCGTTACGTACGCCGATAGAACCTTTTTTGTGGGTGCTATCTTTAGCGACGTTGACTAACTGACCGTTTACATACGTTGTGAATGTATCACCTAAGACAACTATTCTTATTTTGTTTGAGGCGGTATTGTTAAGGCATTTTAGAGGAACAGTGTCAATCAAGGTGTATCCGCTTGGCAAATTCGGAGCGAATGCATGAATCTTTAATGTTTCATCCGTTCTAAACTGCCATAAATAATAATTTGTCGAATCCGTTGCTCTAAAGCGCAGGCTTGCGGCTGTTGATTGAATAGTTATATCAGCGTCTATAACATAATCCGTCCATTCCATGCCGCCGCTATAGTTGGCGTTTTGGCTCCTTCCAACAAATAAACGGCCGTCATTTACGGAAAGGGATGGGAATGTCTTGCCTGCTGTGCTAAAGTCGTCAGAATAAATATTTGTGTAATCAAACTTATCATCGGAAAGCGTAGGCATCAGGTTTGCCATATCCTGTGTGGTGTATGCTGATATTGTTGCAGTTTTTCCGCCCGAAACACCGGTGATAACGCCGCTGTTATCAACAGTAGCTATGCTTTCGTCGGACGATACATAGCTTGCATTTTCTAAGACGTATTCATCTCCGGATTCCAAAACAGCCATCATTTCGGCTTTTGCGGTTTCGTTTGCAGTAATTTCATCTTTGTCAACTGCAAGATAGACGTCTTTAATAAGCGGCAATCTCGTTTCAAGCCTTATGCTGGAGGTGATATTAAGTTCCGGTATAACTTGCCCCATCATTTCAAAGTTATAGAAGCATACGTTAACAGTAATCAACGCAGAGCCCACAGAGTTAAAGGATAAAACGCCATCTTCCATAACAGAGATGATAGATTCTGCATCAGAGGAATACGTTATAACAGCATCGTCTGTCGCAACAGGGCCGTCTTCATTTTCGATATTTATGTTTAGCGTGCCGGTTTTGCCGACAAATAGGTTTGTCGGATCATCAATGGATACGCTAAGCTTAAACGGAGCAGGAACGCTCAGCGTATGTTCGCCGGATCCAAGCGCAACAGTCAAGAAATCGCCGTTTCTTGCTGCAACAACAGGTATTCCGTCAACGATAACGATGTCATGCCCAGCATTTTTAGCAGGAAGCGAAACGTTGGAACTAGTGTTTGCAGGTATTGTGACGTTGGATTTAATAATGTATGCTACGTCCGAAGTATCAAAGGAAGCAAGAATCGCGCCTTTTAACGTAGGAACCTTTATAGATGCATAATCCAAGCCGCCCGGCTGGAATTTTATATCAAATTTTTCAAATCCGGGTTCTGTTGGATTAATACCAAAAAGACCTTGCGGAATCTGGCTGCCCGGAGCAGAACCCCATGGATGCGAGAACGTCATATTACCCTTTAAAGTAGGATCCCATGCTTCTGTTGCCATGGTTGCACCTAAGTCGTTTATAACGTGTTTCCAGCTTCTGATTTGATTAGCAGTCATTATTTTATAGGCTTCAAGTCCGGCTTCTGCGCGATATAATCCAGCAAGCACGAAGAATGAGCCGTAAACACTGGTCTTTAAGCCTCTTGCGTCTATATTTTTGGCAATGGATGCCGCCATAGACGCATCGTCAACTATGCCGCATGACAAAGGAAAAGCGTTTGCGTGCTGCGAATAGTTGTTGATTGGAGCCAATGTGTTAGTAAGACCGTCTCTAAATATGCCTTTGTCCTTGTCAAAAAGTCTGTCTATCATGCCTTGTTTAAGGAGCGCCGCACGGTTTGTGTAATATCCTGCATCCGCTGTTTTACCAACCGCATCTGCTATTTTAGCCATGCAATCATATGCCCAATAATGCACTGCATTGAAAACGGTATTATATTCTGCGGAGCTGTATGCATATCCGTCACGCTCGCCGTCAGGCCAGTCCACAAGGATGGCATTTGTGCCGCTGCCAGCAGAGGTTGGGCGTTGGACAAGGTTGATTGTTGTATTAAATTTGCTATCAAACAGCTTGCCTTTTATTACATCATAATTGCTTACAAGAGAATCAATATTGCCGGAATAAATATAATCCAAATAAGCAGCTATAACAGAGAACAGTTTGTATTCAGCAGGCCATGTAGCGTTGGTATACAAATTTTCGTTAGTGAACCTGGCCAAAGAGTAGTTCGCTTCAACGCCATAAGCGGAAAGACCGTTTATAATAACGTCGCCTTCATAAGCGCCGCGCTCGCGGGATTGGGAATCCACATACAAGTCCTGATTGGTGGCTTTGATTGAGTATTTTGTAAATTCATAAAGGGTGTTCATAAAGTCGTCGCTGGAGTTAAACGATGAAGCGTTGTCATCAAAAGCTTGGCGCAGGGAAACAGCTTTACAGTTTTCTGCCTTTATTTCCACAGGGGAGTTAAGAATTTCCACATAGCGGATGGCTTTCATGCCAAAGTTTTGTAACACTTGAGGGCCTTGTTTAAGTGTCCATGTTTCCTGATAGTTATTGCCTGTAAGCATAGCGTATCTAACAGTGTTGGGGGCGCTGGTTTGCTCGCCTGCCCGAACAGTTATTGCCTGGGAAACATGGCTGTCTATATCAAGATAGAATCCGCCAATAACCTCTTTGCCCAAATCTATAAAATAGTTGCCATTTCCTTTGTTAACAACCTTTGCAACATCAACCAAATATCTATTTACGTTTTCTGACGTGTTTGGAGCTAGTTTAAACCCGGATGACAAAATTTGACCCTTGCTCATAGGTGCATCCCAACGGGAGTCATCAAACCCGGGCATATCCCAGCCAAACGGATATATGTTTGCGTTCAGATTTTCAGAAGCAGCTGTGTAGTATGATGTTCCGATGGAAGAACCTGTTTCGCCAAAAGCAGCGGTACCGTCCAAAGATTTCCACAAAGCGCGATCACGTCCGCTGTTAAGCAAGACTTGCTTTGTTCCGTCTTTATAGAATACTGTCATTTGAAGAAGAAATTGCTTGTTGGATGTTGCATAGTTGACAGCACCGATAGCGTTTTTGCCGGTTTTTAATAAGTTAGTTACATCGTAGCTGTTATAGAACGTAATTTTAGCAGAATCGTTGGAACGGGCCGGGCCGATACCCACAGATTCGCCGTTTAAGAAGAGGCTGTAAACGTATTGACGAATATTTGTAGTTGATTTAGCAGTAACGCTGACGATTGCTTTTTCAATAGCGTCTTTATCGGCAATATCAAACTCGTTTCTTAAAAATGCGAAATTGCCGTTTTGTGGGGAAACGCCAAGAGCGTTCATATAATAGTCTCCGCCTCTTGGAATAGCTATTTCGCCATTTGCCACAGTTCCGCCAGAAAAGCTGTTAATGCCGCCGGCAAAATTGTCAGCATACAAAGCATCGCCTTTCACGCCAGCTGCATCGATTTTATAAACCTCGATGTTTTTAGCTGTGCCGGATTCTGATCCGCCGGTTCTAAAACCGATTGTTCCGCTCGTAATTGCTGGTGTAGAAATAGTGCGCTTGTCAACCTGAACGCCGTTGATATATGTTGTATATGTCGTTCCGATGCATTCAACCTTGACATGGCTATATGTGCCAACGACGATTTTGGCGTTAGCCGGATAAGTCACTGTGCCGTTTGCTAAAGCTGCCCATGCTCCGCCGTTTCTATAGAGATAAGACATAGTTCCGTCGCCACGGAACTGCAATGCAATAGCATAGCTGGCTGGAGCTTGCGTTCTGAACGTAAGTGCTAAAGCAACTTCATTCACTTTAATATCTGCTTCAACAGCGTAATTAGTCCAGCCATTTTGCTGATAAATATCCTGCTGGGAGACCCAAACAGAATCAGTGCTTGCCCAAGAAGAACCGACTGCTGTTGTTATGCATTTTGGTTCGGAATATTGGCTCGGGGCATCTGCCTTGTCCCATGTTCTGACCTTCCAGTAGTACAGCGAGTTTTGAGCAAGGGAAAGGTTTTCCAGCTTAACATATGTAGATTCGTCTGATAAAACCTTGCCAGAGTCATAAACATCTGCATTGTTTGCATCGATTTTTTCTTTTGTGCTTGCAACTAATACTTGATAAGCTGTTTGAATCTCGTTGGAATCATTGTCATTGACTTCCCAGGAAAGAGCAGGGTTGGATGGCCCGATACCAAAAGCTTCGCTTAGCAGCTCTACTCTGAGCCCTGTTGGAGGAAGGGGCGGATTGTTTTCCGCCGCTGCTGCGGTTATTCCTCCTGTTCCCAAAAGGGAAGCGAGCATGGCGGATATAGTTACAATCGCCATTAGTTTTCTTTTTAGTCTTAACATCTTTCATTCTCCCTTTCTTAATTTATATATTTTTCTTTTACTAAAAAATTTAAAAAGCATATCGCCGAACAATAGCTGTTTGAAAAACAAAGCGACGAAACACCCATTTTAGTTGATTATACCGCATTTTTTTTATAAAGTCAATGAAATATATATGATTATTAGCCATGATTGAGCAGGCTTGCATTGAATTAATTGACAAATACAATATAATTTCCTTGCCTTTAAAAATGGTTTCATTTATGGTAATATAATAAATAGAAATATAAAAACTGAAAAGCGAGATGAATGAAGATGGAAATTATTGATTTTCATGCGCATATATACCCTGAAAAGATTGCGCATAAAGCGGTAAAAAGCGTTGGGGATTTTTATTCGATTGAAATGCAGGCCGATGGTACGCCGGATGGTTTGATTGATATAGGGAAACAGGCTGGGATAAGCAGATTTGTTGTTCATTCTGTTGCTCTGACTCCGGCCAATGTTTGCGGGATCAATGATTTTATTGCGTTGGAATGTTCTAAGCATAAAGAGTTTATAGGCTTTGCTGCTATCCATCCTGATATGGAGGGTATTGAAGCTGAAATAGATAGAATATTGGGGCTTGGGTTTAAAGGGGTAAAGGTGCACCCTGATGTTCAACAGTTTAACATAGATGATCCAAAGATGTTTAAGATTTTTGAAATAATAGAAGGTCGTTTGCCTATTATAATACATTGCGGCGATTATAGATATACGTTTTCGCATCCAAAGCGCTTGGCTGCCGCCCTTGATATGTTTCCAAAGCTTACGGTTATAGCTGCTCATTTTGGAGGTTGGTCTGTCTTTGATTTGGCTTTGGAATATCTTGCGGACAGATTTTGTTATTTAGACGTATCAAGTTCTATGGAGTTTTTAGGGGATAAACGCTCCAAAGAGCTTATAAATATTTACGGTTCCGAGCGGATTTTATTCGGTTCTGATTTCCCTATGTGGAGCCCGAAAAGCGAATTAGAGCGGTTTTGCGGCTTGGGGCTTCCTAAGGAAGACTGTGACAGAATACTGCTTAAAAATGCTTTAAAAATACTAGGCGAGAGCGAATAAACAGGTGTTGACGAGCATAGGTTTATAAAAAAGATAAAGGAGGCATTTATATGAACAAAGCTAGTTCAAAGCCGGAAAAGTGGATACTACTTGGAATACCGGCGTTATTTTTGATTGGCGCTTGTATGCATTTCTTGTATGATTTCTCAGGTAAGATGACATTGATTGGAGCTATAAGCCCGGTTAACGAAAGCGTTTGGGAACATTCTAAGATGGTTTTGCTTCCGGTTATACTATGGTGGGTGTTGTATTACATAGTCAACGGCAAAAAATACTGTATTGATAAAAATGCATGGATGACAGGTGGGCTTGTTTCTCTTGTTGTTTCCTTGTTGGCGATGCCTATGATCTATTATTTTTATACAGGTGCATTCGGTGTTGAAATCTTAATTGTTGATATGCTGATTTTGCTTGTTGCAGTATTTTTAGGGCAGATGGCTGGCCTTCATTTTTACAGATATTCAAAGGGCATAGATTCTACGATTGTGATTTTGTTGTTTGTTATTATCGTATTGATATTTGTGGCATTCACGTTTAATCCGCCGCATTTCCCGATTTTTATGGATGGGTCGACAGGAACATATGGCATATGATGTTTAAAAGGCAATCTCACGAGGGATTGCTTTTTTTGTATGAAGAAATGCCTGAAAAAGAGAAATATGGCGGAAATTCATGTTTGCCAAACGATTTATATATGATATAATGAATACTATAAAATTATCATGGCGTAAGAAAAATCATAAAATCTGAGGTAAAATATTATGGACGGTTTGTTTATAACTATGGAGGGTATTGACGGTTCAGGCAAAAGCCTACAATCAAAAATGCTTTATGAATACTTAATCGGCAAAGGGCATAACGTTGTTTTGACCCGAGAGCCTGGAGGAACAAAAATAAGCGAAAAAATTCGTGATATAATAATTGATAATGAAAATATTAATATAACCCCATTAACAGAAAGCCTGCTTTATGCAGCAGCACGAGCGCAAATAATAAGCGAAACAATAAGGCCTGCTTTGCTAAATGGGCAAATAGTTATTTGTGACAGATTCTTGGATTCATCCATAGCTTATCAGGGTTTTGGAAGAAGGCTTGGGGTCGAAACCGTGGAAATTATAAACTCATATGCCACGGGCGGTCTTACGCCGGATATCACGTTTCTTTTGGATATGGATCCGCAAAAGTCTTTAGCAAGAAAAAAGAAAGATACATCCCCCGATCGTATGGAAAGCGAGGACTTGGAGTTTTATAACAACGTTTGCACAGGATACAGAAAGCTTGCTGCCAAATATAATAAACGCATATATGTTATAAATGCGGCTCAATCGCCCAAGAATATAAATAGCTTTATTGTTGGAAAGATTGATGAGATGCTTCCAAACTAATGCATGTGTTATGTTATAAAATAAAAATTTAATTTTTTTGTTAAAAAAACCGATACATAATTTGCGTAAGGAGGAGACTGCATGAAGCTTGTAATGGCGATTATTCATGATGAAGATGCTTTTGAAATTATTGATTTGCTTAACGAAAGCGGTTATGGCGTAACAAAGCTCGCCTCGACTGGAGGGTTTTTGCGCTCAGGAAACACAACAATAATTTGTGGCGTCGAAGATGAAAAAACAGAAGAATTAATGAACATTATTGAAAAGACCTGCCGTTCTAGAAAACGCTCTGTTGCAGTTAATTCAACGCCTGTCGGCCCAACGGAAAATTATGTTCCGCTGCCGATTGATGTAACTGTCGGAGGAGCGACAGTTTTTGTGCTAGACGTTTGTGATTTTAAAAAATTCTGATTTGCTTGGAATGATATTATGATTTTAGGGCAAAGAATATAAATAGCAAAAATATTAAATGTTTTTAAAAAACACTAACAGCGAAGGGAGATTCTTTATGATACGTATTTCCGAGACAACACCCATAGCCCAAACGGATCTTACTCCGGTAAAAGAAAGGGTAAGCAATGAAGAATTTTCTTTTACGCTAAACCGTATTGGCGAAGCCGGTTTAAAAGAACGTTTGGACGGGCTTATAAGCGATATAACAGTGCAGGGCAAAAAAATCGCTGAGCATATGGATATTAAAGACTTAAAGCAGTATAAAAACCTGATAGGCGATTTTATAAACGAGGTTGTCACCAATTCTCACCAATTTACAAGAGAAAACTTTCTTGACCGCCGCGGGCGCCATCGCGTCTATGGCATTGTTAAGCTTATTAACAAGGAAGTGGACGACTTGGCTCAGGAGCTTTTAAAGAAAGAGAAAGACCATATTAAAATATTGGATAAAACTGATGAAATTCGCGGCTTGCTGCTGGATATTATGATATAGTTTTCAACACGGAGGAATCATTTATATGTTTGATTTCGGCGGCATAACCGGCAATGAAATCATTATAAAAACCTTGCAAAAATCCATCATAAACGATAGAATAAACCATGCGTATTTATTTTCCGGCGGAAAGGGCATGGGAAAAAATCTTATGGCCAACTGCTTTGCAAAGACATTGCTTTGCGAAAATCGCCAGAGTTCAGGCTTTGCATGCGGAACATGCAGTTCTTGTATCTCGTTTGATTCTATGAACAACCCTGATGTTATTAGAGTTATACCAACAAAAACAAAAGCTCTGGGTGTTGATGATATACGAGAACAGGCCTCTAGGGCTGATGCTATAATGCCTTATAAATACAGATACAAGGTTTTTATTATAAAAGATGCCCATGAAATGACTACAGCCGCTCAGAACGCTTTGCTAAAAACCCTTGAGGAGCCCTCATCACACGGCATTTTTCTTTTAACGGCCACTAGTGAGGGTCTTTTGTTGCCCACGATTTTGTCCCGCTGCCAAATACTGAAATTCAAACCGCTTTCATTAAACGCTGTAGAAAATTATCTCGTTGAAAACTCTTCGCATACGCGGGAGACGGCTAGGTTTTTAAGCGTTTATTCCGGCGGAAGTATTGGTCTTGCGATAAAATCAGGGTTCGATGATAAATTTCTTGCGCTTCGGCAGAAGGTGCTGGAAGTTTTAGATGGTATACACAAAAAGGATTTGGCAGACGTTTTTTTATTGGCAAAAGAGCTGGAACCGTTTAAAGACAGTATGGATGATGCTTTAAACGTTGCGCTGCTATGGTATAGGGATATCGCTGTTTTAAAGCAGCTTGGTGATGAATCAGTAATGCAAAAGGATGTTTTGGATAAGCTAAAGGCAAATGCCGAAGTCTCATTTGATCATG
The DNA here is from genome assembly GCA_964449985.1 of uncultured Defluviitaleaceae bacterium. Classification (GTDB taxonomy): domain Bacteria; phylum Bacillota; class Clostridia; order Lachnospirales; family WRAX01; genus CAYVCG01. Next base: position 2,554 of record CAYVCG010000010.1, on the reverse strand, counting down.
TGTGCAAAAGCCTTGATGCTGTTTCAGATGCTCGTATAAATTTAAAATATAATGCAAATTTCCAAATGGCTGCTGAGGTTATGCTGTTAAAGCTAAGCGGGCGGTTATAAAATATTTTACATAAGGAGAAAAAACGATGGAGATTATAGGCGTACGCTTTAGAGAAGCCGGTAAAATATATTACTTCGATCCTGATGGTATGGAGATACCTGCGGGCCAACATGCGATTGTTGAAACGGCCAGAGGGATTGAATTCGGCCGGGTTGAAATCGGAAACCGCGAGGTTGACGACAAAGATATTGTCCAGCCGCTTAAAAAAGTCATCCGCGTTGCTACGGATGAAGATTTTATACAGGAGGCAAAAAACAAGGAAAAAGAAGCGGAGGCTTTGGTTATATGTGCGGAAAAGATTGAAAAACACGGTCTTGTTATGAAGCTTGTGGACGTTGAGCTTACTTTTGACCTTAACAAGATTATTTTTTATTTCACAGCAGACGGGCGTGTTGATTTTCGCGAGCTTGTTAAGGATCTTGCATCTATCTTCCGTATGCGTATTGAGCTTAGGCAAATAGGTGTGCGTGACGAAGCGAAGATTTTAAACGGTATGGGTATATGCGGAAGGACGTTATGCTGCGCAACGTTTTTGGACGAGTTTCAGCCTGTTTCCATAAAGATGGCAAAGGATCAAAATCTTTCCCTAAACCCAACGAAAATCTCGGGCATATGCGGAAGGCTTATGTGTTGCCTTAAATACGAAGAAGAAACGTATGAGTATTTAAACAGAAACCTGCCAAATGAAGGCGATATTATAATGACTCCGGATGGGAGGGGCGAGGTGCTTTCTGTCAGTGTGTTGCGCCAGCTTGTTAAAACGGCTGTGAATAAGCCGGATCAGGACGATAAAGTCATTAATTTTTATTCGTTGGATGAGATAAAGATTGTGGAATCAAGAAGCTCTAAACATCAGCGTGGATTTGTTGACAACGTGCCGATGTCTGAGCTCAAAAAGATTTTGGATTAAGGATTTGAGATTATATGCCCGATTTTTTTATTAACGGGGTTTTATTGCATGATTATGAGCGGGTTGACGATCTGCATAGAAACGGTTATAGGATTATTCAGGATCCCAAGCGGTTTTGTTTCGGGCAGGATGCTGTGTTGCTTTCCGGTTTTGCCCGTGTGCATACCGGCGAAACTGCGCTGGATCTCGGAACAGGCACTGGGATTATACCGATATTGCTCGAAGCAAAGACAGACGGAGATTTGTTTTATGGCTTGGAGATTCAACAGGAAAGCGTTGATATGGCAAAACGGAGCGTTGATCTTAACGGTCTTTCCGGCAAAATTATAATACAGCAGGGCGATATTAAGGATGTTTTAGCGCTTTATAAGCCATCGTCGTTTGATGTCATAACGTCCAATCCGCCATATATGAACAGCGGAGGTGGGCTTATAAACAGCTATAGCCCAAAGGCTATCGCAAGACATGAGTTATTATGCACGTTGGAGGATGTTGTTTATGGAGCTGCGCGGCTTTTACGGCCGCAAGGCAGATTTTATATGATACATCGGCCGCATCGCCTTGCAGATATTTTTGTAACTTTGCGCTCAAACAAGCTGGAGCCAAAGACGCTACGGTTTGTGTATCCGGCTGTTGAGAAAGAGCCGGCCATGGTTTTGATAGAAGCGGTTCGCGGCGGAAGACCGATGCTAAAAGTTTTGCCTCCTCTTATTATTTATAATGCAGAGGGTAACTACACAGATGAGGTTTATCGTATTTATTATGATTAGAGCTCTATGCCGGCATCCAAAATAAATGTAAAATATTTGTATAAAGTAACATATTACCACTTTACGTTTTAGCCATTATGTGTTAGTATAAATTACCAGTAATTTAAGGAGGTTTTTATACTAAATGCATAAGGCTATTATTTTTGATATGGATGGGGTGCTTGTGGATAGCCAAGCGTTTCATTTTGCTACAGACATGATAACGTTGCAGCAAAATGGATATCCCGAAGCGACATTGGAGGATGTAAAACCGTTTGCGGGTATGTCCAGCATAGATTTGTGGGAAAAATATATTGAATTGTTTGGGCTTAAAGAAAGTGCCCCGTTTCTTGTGGAAGCGCATGATGTGGTGCGTATGGACATGCTTAAAACGACTGAGTTTGAACCTGTCGCGGGGATTCCTGAGCTTTTAAAAATGCTCTCAGGGATAGACATTAGGCTGGCTGTTGCATCATCGTCCAGATATGTATTCATCAATCATATTTTGGAGAAGCTTGGGATAAAGGATTATTTCGAGGTCGTTATGAGCTCACAGCATTTGGAGCATTGCAAGCCTCATCCTGAGGTGTTTTTAAAAACTGCCGAGGAATTGGGGCTTAAACCAGAGGAATGCATTGTTATTGAAGACTCCGGCAACGGCGTCAAAGCAGCATATAACGCCGGGATGAAGTGTATAGCATATCGCAGCGAAGCCACAGGCGAACAGGATTTGTCCAAGGCGACGGTTATTATAGATAGTTTTCATGAGCTTTTGAATGATAAA
>CAYVCG010000009.1:12342-42463 GCA_964449985.1 uncultured Defluviitaleaceae bacterium | reverse complement strand
AGCAACGCCGTGGAGACCACTTGACATACGATTCATCAACACCATTTATACTTTCCGGCACGGCTTATGCGGCTCATATTTGCAATCTTATGGCAAAAACCGCTACTATCCTTGGCAAAACAGCCGATGCAGAATTGTTCACCACATATTATAATAACTTTAAAAAAGGCTTTAACGATATGTATGTTTTAGAGGATGGCTCGATTGCTTACATGGGAGAATCACAGCCTCCAACAAATAATATTTTATACGGCTATGTGGGCAGTGCAACTCAAGCAAACATAGCAGACTACTATGGCAACAAGATAACAACAACTTATTACAGCGAAGAATACGCAGACCCGGCAAAATCCCCAACGGGTAATCCAGCTCCTCCAAGCCAAACGGCTTATGCTCTTGCCATTGATTTCGGCTTATTGCCGGAAGACAAAATGGAAGCGGCAGGAGAATTCCTTGTAAAATCCGTTGAAAGAAGAGACACAACGATAACTGTAGGGTTCCTTGGCATTTCCCATATTTGCCCGGCTCTTTCAAAAGTAGGCCGAGACGATATAGCATACACATTATTGGAAAATGAAGGCCTCCCAAGCTGGTTATACAGCGTTAAACAAGGCGCAACAACTATTTGGGAACGCTGGAATTCCTATGACAACGAAAATAAAAAATTCGGCGATGTCAGCATGAACTCGTTTAACCATTATTCATACGGCGCTATCGGTGAATGGATGTATAACACTGTTTTGGGTATCGGTATAGACCAGAACAATCCAGGTTATAAACATTTAGTGCTTCGCCCAACAGTCGGCGGAACATTCACTTATGCAGACGGGTATCATATTTCTCCATTCGGAAGAATTGAGAGCGGCTGGAAAACGGAAGACGGCGTGTTTAAGTATGACACAATCGTTCCTGCAAACAGCACTGCAACCGTTTATCTCCCAGTGGACAATAAATACGCATTCATTTTTGAAGGCGGCAACAGAATCAATGTTGGAGAAACAGTAAACGGCGTAACATTCGTAGGCTTTGAGGGCAATAGAGCAAGGCTCGAAATCGGTTCAGGCGCATATAGTTTTGCTGTTGAGCCAGACCCTAGCGCTCCTGTTGTTACTAATTTTACAATTGCACCCGCTGCAATCACATCAGGATATGCTGCAAATATAGCTGTTAGCGTTTCCGGAAATAACCTTAACGGAGCAGTCGTTTATCTTAATAATGGAACCACATCTGTTGGTTCTAAAGCACTGGTTGATGGCAAGGCTGTTATAAACCTTGCGGCACATGAAGTTCCTACAGCAGGCAAATACAATGTTTGTGTAGCCGTTGGTGAAGATATTATATCAGCTAAACAAATTGAGGTTATTGCTGCAAACGAAAACACTTGGAACGTAGTAACATCTATTGATGATAATGGTTATTTCGTGATTTCTTTTGCAACGGATATCGAGCTTAAAGCAACATCCGTCGTTAAAATAAACGGCGAAAGCGTTGTCTTTGAAAAATCCGGCAATAACATCATAACAGAAGCTAAAAACGTTCCTATAGGTGCAAGCGTCAGCATAAGTGGAATTAAATTACCAAAACTGTTCCCGAGCTTCTCATTTAGCATGAAATTTGATATTTCTGCAATAGAAGAAACTCCAAACCCGATTACTGCAATAACAGTTGGCAGCTCTTCAATATTTGGATTTGATGCAAACAAGCGTGAATATTACTTAGATTGGCTTAGAGGCAATCCGTTGCCGGAAATTTCTGCAACTGTTAAAGACGGCTTTGATGTTACTATAACTCAAGCTACAGTAGATAACACCACAGCAACAATTGCTGTAAAATCATTCTACGGAACGGAACAAACCTATACGATTAATTTCGTTTTGGTTGATACGCTTTATGATTCAATACGTCCATCCGCTTGGGGCAAAATGATTGATATACAATCTCTGCCTCTAGGCACGGTTAAGTCGCTGGAATATAATGCAAGAGATGCATACTTCTTTGTTGATACCCAACCTACCAACAACTATGCAACAAATCGTGGTGATTTGCCATTTGTAGGCCTTTATCCTCATAGACGTATGGCTCCTTTATCTAACGCAGCCGTGCAAACATTGGCCGACACTATTGTAAAGGATGCTAGCACTGGAAAAACAGTTTATCGCCATAAAAATACATTAGGCTCCGGCGGAGACGCTGTCGGCGATACATTCGTTGGTATAGAGCCGCAAAATACGGAAAATCTTGCAGGCAAGAGCATTGTTATGTATACGAAGTTTAAACCTGTGGCAGGAAGCTTTGGTCTATTCTTCCGTGATGGCCATGGAGACTGCCGTTATTCGGCAGAAATATTCAAGGTTGGATTCACAAACGGCGGAATACGCTATTCCACAACCACAACCCCAGTCAGCACAGCCAGCGTAGGAACCGTTGCTGACGGTAGCATGACAGTTTTGGGCCCGGCATCCCTTCTTCGGGATACGTATTATGAGGTTTGGATGGTTGATTCCCCAAGCTCCGCTAATGGGCACACATGCTCGCTTTATATCAAATATACTGACGGTAATGGTGATGTGCAGACGCTTAAAGTAGAAAACCTGCTTAAATCGTCATACAAATCCAATTCGGTTAACTGGCCAGTATTCGGCTTGTATGAAGGTAATACAACGGCTCAGGTTGATATCGAAGCATTCAACTGTTATGTTGTAAACAACTTCTCAGCACCGTTCTAAGATAAAAAAGCGTTGTAGCATAAAAAATGCTACAACGCTTTTTTAGTATGTACAAACCTTTGGAGATGGTATGGCTTATTACATCATAAATTTTTCAAAAATTGATTTCTATTAAATAACCATTAACCAATAACCATACACCCCTTCTCTAAGAGGCTTACCCTCGCATGGCTTAAACTGCTTAAACTCTAGCTCTGCCGCGATCGATTTATATGCCTGGTCATATGCATCAGGCACACCCAAAATAAACCTGTTTTGATCTTTGACGTTTATACGCCCCAAAAGCAAGTGCTTGTATTTATAATATTTTGATGCAACAAACGAGCTGTTGGCGTATTTCACAAAATCTATAGGTAAAGCGCAAAGTTCATTTATACCTATTCGAACCCATGTTATATCCTTTTTCTGGCTTTGGAACGGACGCATTTTAACGCATTCAATAAAAATACGCGTTATTTCTCTTTCTCTTGCTTCCTCGGTATCTATACTGTTTTCGCCAAGTATATCAAAAAAGTCATTCTCATCGCATTTTTTTGCCAGATATGTATTAGTTAGTTCCTCTTCATTCATAACCGTATAGGCGTTTAACTCCTCCAGCTCTTGATTGAATTTTTTTAACATCATTTTAAATGCTTCATGATAATCTGTTTCGTCAAAACCTTCTGGAGGCTGTTCCTTTGCAAAGCTTTCGTTTTGTGTCCACTCATTAAAAAACAGTGTATCAAAAAAATCTTTTTCTGTGGCATAAGATTCATTTTGATTAGGAGCTTGCGCTTCTTCTGGCTGGCATTGTTCTTTGTAGCCCATTTGGACTATTGGTTCTATAAATTCTTGAACTTCCGTCGGAACATGGTTTGTATTATACACTGCTGTTATCGCTTCTTCATTTTCTGGTTTAATCTCTTCCATGATTATATCAGGCGCTGTATAAATTATTGTTTCCGGCTTATTGGTTTCCGAAGCGGGTACATCATTGGTTGTCTCCTCTGCCATCTCATGGATTTCTATTGTTTTGCTTTCAATAGGCTTTTTGGCCTCAATTTCCTCTTTCCCTTCATCTTCAATGGCATGAGCATGACTTTTATCAAAAAAGACTAACTTGTTTTTCCACAAAAGCGGTTTATCCATAAATCCGCTTAACGGAACAGCTATATCAGGCGTTTGCTTGCCGCATGTGACTAAGATCAGATTAAATTTCTCTATAGACATTTTGGTTTGAAAGACATTATCGGCATCCAGCTCGCATTTGGCTTCCATTTTATTTGATCCACAGTGCATAAAAGTGGCTGCGCTAACACACAACGCTTTATCCTCATCAACAGCTACAAGACAAAGCTTGTATACATGTTCTGGCTTCAAATGTATTATATTTGCTATGATTTTAACAGTTTGTCCTCTAATTTCCAATACACATGTACCTATGGCTTCCCTGTCCCTTGCTGTATAATCTGATCTCTCCTGCTTCATGGTTATAAACTTTCTGGCATATTGTCTATGCATATTAAAATAACTCCTCCCTTGACTGCTTCACGCCTTATCTCATGCACAAATAGTCATGTGAAAAAATTGCTTCTATTGCAATGTATATGCACTTAAGTCTCAATTTATTATTAAGTTGAAGAACATAAAACAAGTAAAAAACAACACCTTAGCTGTAAAAATCTGTAATAAAAATTGATTTCACATATACTATATGTTATAATTACAATCAAAGTATGGCAAAGCACTAATACCCCTCATCCGGCATAAATTTATATATATAACAACAAATGGGGGTTATGTATATGGATAAGTTTAATTTGAAGGGGACAAAAACAGCAATAAACCTTGCAAAGGCATTCGCCGGTGAGACACAAGCAAGAACAAGATATATGTTTTATGCTGAAATAGCAAAAGACGAGGGCTATGAATCCATACAAAACGTTTTTCTTATAACTGCGGATAATGAGCGCGGCCATGCCGAAATGTTTTATGACTACCTTACCGCAGGGCTTGGTAAAGCAATAATAGAAACTGATGTTGCTGTTCCTATCCAAAAAACCACAACTGAGAACAATCTTCTTTTCTCTGCTAAAAATGAATGCATTGAAGGAGAGGATGAATATGTCAAGTTTGCTAAAGTGGCAAAGGATGAAGGATTCGATCTTATAGCAATTTCTTTTGCAAAAATAGCAACTATTGAAAAACATCATGAAAAAAGATTTTTAAATCTTCTGGAACGCCTTAGAAGAGGAATGCTTTATGAACTGCCATATGAAACAGTTTGGGAATGCTTAAATTGCGGCTTACGCGTTAAGGGTGAATCTGCTCCAATAATCTGCCCGGCTTGCCACCACCCCCAAGGCTATTATAAAGTCGCCTGCAACGATATTGTAAAAATATAAAACAAGGCTATTTTAGCCTTTTTGGGCGGTTTTATGCCGTCCTGTACATATTACTAATCATAATTACAATCGTCTTACAACTCAAACCAGGGAGGGCATTTATGAAATCGAAAAAGAATCAGAACTATAAAATACTTGATATAGATAAGTATTTGTTGCCATATGAGGCTGATATAAATCTTAGAATGGATAGACTTAACGACGTGAAGAAAAGGATATTACAAAGCGATGAAACTCTGGTAGACTTTGCAAACGGGCATATGTTTTTTGGCTTTCATAGACTCGATGGCATGGCTGGTTATGTATATAGGGAATGGGCTCCAGAGGCCGAAGCCCTGCATCTTATCGGTGACCTCAACAACTGGGACAGGCAGTCTCACCCTCTTATAAAAAAAGAAAACGGTGTTTGGGAGATCGTTCTGGATGCATCTTATGACCTCCATATGTCTAGAGTTAAGGTTCAGGTAACAGCAAAAGGAACAAAGCGCGACCGTATACCCCTTTACATAACACGTGTCGTAAAGGACGATAACTCAAACGATTTTAAAGGACAGGTATGGCTGCCGGAAAAACCGTTTAAATGGTTTGATTCTTCGTTTAAAATAAAAAAATGCAACCCTCTTTTAATATATGAATGCCATGTCGGCATGGCTCAAGAAGAATATGGCGTTGGAACATTTAAGGAATTTACAGAAAATAACCTCCCCTGGATAAAGGATTCCGGCTATAACGCAATACAGCTTATGGCCATTGCAGAGCATCCGTATTATGCTTCATTCGGCTATCATGTTTCAAACTTTTTTGCGGTTTCATCCCGTTTCGGAACACCAGAAGATTTAAAATATCTTATAAATACAGCGCATAATATGGGTATAGCCGTTTTTATGGATCTCGTCCATTCACATGCAGTTAAAAATATAAATGAAGGAATAAACCGTTTTGACGGAACGCAACACCAGTTTTTCCACTCAGGCGATAAAGGCAACCATATCGCATGGGATTCCAAGGTATTTGATTATAGTAGAACAGGAGTTATACACTTCTTGCTGTCCAATATTAAATACTGGATGGATGAATACCACTTTGATGGATTCCGTTTTGACGGCGTAACGTCTATGCTTTATCACCATCATGGCCTTGGGGTTGACTTTGATAATTATTCCAAGTATTTCAGCATGATGACAGATATAGATGCCGTTAATTATTTACAGCTGGCTTCGGAGCTTATAAAATCAATCAATCCAAATGCTATAGCTATAGCAGAGGATATGAGCGGAATGCCCGGAATGTGCTTGCCTATAAAACATGGCGGCATTGGCTTTGATTATCGCCTGTCTATGGGAATCCCTGATTTTTGGATAAAAATGCTGGAGCTTCGAGACGAGCATTGGAACCTTGGGCAATTATGGTATGAACTTACAAATAGGCGCCCTCAGGAAAAAAATATAGGTTATTCAGAATCACATGACCAAGCCCTTGTTGGCGATAAAACAATAATGTTTAGGCTGGCCGATAAAGAAATGTATTGGCATATGGATAAAAAATCCAACAACCTCATTATTAATCGTGCCCTTGCGCTAGAAAAAATGATAAAATTTATTACTCTAACGCTTTCCGGCGAGGGATATCTAAATTTTATGGGCAACGAATTTGGGCATCCCGAATGGATAGACTTCCCTCGGGAAGGAAATGGCTGGAGTTATCATTATGCTAGGCGCCAATGGAGTCTTGCAAAAAACGATGATTTAAAATATAAATACTTATATGACTTTGACAAAGCTATCATAAACTTTGTTAAAGAAAACAAGATACTTGATAAGCCGAACGCAAAGCTTTTGTATATCCATGAGGATAACAAGGTTATTGCGTATGAAAAAGGCGGGCATCTATTCATATTTAATTTCCATTATGAGAATTCTTATAGAGAGCTATTTATACAAACAAATGAAAAAGCGGAATACAAGGTCGTTTTGAGCAGTGATGATGAATGCTTCGGCGGATATAACCGTATATCAAACGATATGGAATATAAAACTGTTCAGACGGGAAAGAATGACGGGATTGTTATATACAGCCCATGTAGGACTGTTATGGTATTAAAAAAAGAAATCTAAATTTTAAGGGGGAAGCTTTTAGCCAAAAAGCCTCCCCCTCATGATGTTGATAAATGCAAAAATACGGACGGCCAATGACCGCCCCTACAAATTGCGTAAAACCAAAACCTCTGTAGGGGCGCGCATTGCGCGTCCGCATATCTCTATTTCATCATTAATTTTCTAATGCGCTCTTTTTAATATCTTTAAGACGCTTCATAACGTCGTTTCCACCGCGGCCAAAATAATCATGCAAAGTCTTATACTCCGCAAACAGCTTGTCATAAACAGCAACGTTTTCCGGTATCGGCTTATAAACAAAATCCTTTACCTTAGACATAATCTTCGCCGCATCTATTATGCTATCAAAACCTCCGGCGTTGCTTCCTGCCGCCAAAGCTCCAAACATAGCCGAACCTAAAGCAGCAGCTTGAGGCGAAGCAGAAATCTTAATCTCTCTGTTAGTCACGTCAGCATAGATCTGCATAATCATTGCATTTTTCTCTGCTATTCCACCGCAGGCATAAAGTTCGTTTATAGGAACGCCATTCGCTTCAAACGTTTCGATAATCATTCTTGTTCCATATGCTGTAGCTTCTATAAGAGCTCTGTATACCTCCTCTGGCTTTGTTATAAGCGTGCAGCCCAAAATCATTCCAGACAAATCAGCATCTACCAAAACACTGCGGTTGCCATTCCACCAATCCAGCGCTATTAAACCACTTTGTCCAACTTTTAATGCCTGCGCCTTTTCCGTTAGATATGCGTGTATGTTCATGCCTTTTGCTTTTGCCTCATCGGAATAAGAAGCGGGAATACAGTTTTCAACAATCCATTCAAAATGATCCCCAACGCATGCTTGACCTGCTTCATAACCCGGATAACCCGGAATGACACCATCTTCAACAACGCCGCACATACCGGGAACCATATGCTCCTCACCAAGCATAATATGGCACGTTGATGTTCCCATAATCATAAGCATCTTGCCGGGCTCTGTTATACCAACAGCAGGAACGCAAACATGAGCATCTATAACGGCAACGGCGACTGCTGTCCCCTCTTTAAGCCCCGTAAGGCGGGCAGCGGATTCAGTAATCTCGCCTGCTTTTGAGCCAATAGGATATATATCACAAGACAGCTTTTCCTCAACAAAATTCTCCATCCTTTGATCCAGCGCAGCAAAAAAGCTTTTAGATGGATAACCGTCCTTCTTAGACCACATACCTTTATACCCTGCTCCACAACTGCTTCTGCATTCCTTGCCAGTCAGCTGCATAACAACCCAGTCACCGGCTTCCATAAATCTGTCAGCCGCATTAAATATTTCCTCATCCTCATCAAGCACCTGCCATGCTTTAGGCACAAGCCATTCTGAAGAAATCTTTCCACCGTAGCGTTTTAAAAACGGTTCGTTCATTCTTTCAGCAATCTCATTTATCTTGTTTGCCTCATCAGATGCTGCATGATGTTTCCAAAGCTTTACGTATGAATGTGGGTTTGACTTATATCTTTCATCAAAGCATAGAGGAGTTCCGTTTTTATCAACAGGCAAAATCGTACATGCTGTAAAATCCACGCCAACGCCGATAACATCATCAGCTGACGCTCCGCTTGATTTTAACACCTCCGGTATAACATAGCTCAAAACATCCAAATAATCTTGCGGATGCTGCAAAGCCCAGTCCGGCGGAAGTTTTGTTTTGTTATCAGGAAGATATTCATCCATAACGCCATGGGAATACTCCTTAATCGCTGTAGCAATTTCCTTCCCTGTTTCCACATCTACTAAAACGGCGCGACCGGATTGCGTTCCATAATCGACACCTATTGAATATTTCTTGCTCATAATAATACTACCCCTCCAGTTGATTAATTTATAAAACTGTTTATTTATGGTAAAAAAATAATTAAGCCTGAAAAAAGCGCAAAAAATGCGCTTTTAAAAGAATGAATTATATCTATGCATTAATCATTTATTAACCTGCGCCCATGCGCTTTCACCGATAAACGGGATTTTAAACTGCTTGCCTTGATACGATGTTGCAATCAGGTATATATAAGCAACAAGCGTAATAACGCTAAGCAACCACATAGCAGCACCAGCCACAAAACCTATAAGCGGCAAACCGCATATAAAGCCTAACAAGATTTTAAGCACAGCGGCTATACCAAAAAATATAAATGACTGCATCGCATGAAACCGCACTGTTTTGTTTTCACGTTCAATAACAAGAAATATTAGCCCTGATATCGGCCCAAGAACATATGACAAAGCAGAAGCCGTGTTTTCGGAAAGCTTTGTTGATGTATTATTTGACATAATAACTCCTCCTTAAAAAAATACACCTTAAAATGTTTTTTAAATATTTACAGACACATATACGCATTATATATATTATGGTCTGATAGAGGTATGTTATTACGCAAATTGGCTTTCCCAAGCGTGTTAATGCAAATAATAATTCTTTATCCATTCTGTACGTATGCCAGAAAGAGCTTCAGGGTTTCCTTTGGAAGCCCTAAATTCCGCCGCAACATTTATCATAGCTGCACACCATTCGCTGTTGGCCAAAAGCTTTTCCGAAACGAACCAGTTAAAAGCACGATCCTTATTGTTTGTATACAGATAAATGCGATAAGAAAGACTTCTTACAAAATTGATATAATCTAAATTCTTTTTGCCTTTTTTGATAATGTTTCTCAAATCTTCAATTGTTATTATATTCTGCTTTTCAAGATAACAAGCAAAGTCTTCAGCGCAAAGCCACAAGTCCATAGCGTTTTGGCCTATCGTATATTCCCATAAAAAGTATGCCGCAACCTTAACATTTTCATAAACTGTATTCTTCATGGCATCACCCCTCAACTTTGATTCAATCTATTAAGCTGGTTTTCGGCGTTTCTATAAAGATTTTGCGCCGTAAAATCCTTATAATCATTCACGACCTTTTCATAATATGTCTTTGCTGAATTAACGTCTTGATCTCGTTCTGCTATTGCACCAAGGTAATAATAAGAATTACCCACAGTCTTTGAATCCATTGTTGTATACGTAATGGATTTTTGGAAATAAGGAGCGGCGTCAGCATACTTCTTTTGGTTATAAAGACGAAGACCTTCATCATAGGCTTGCTTTTCAATAATTCCATACGCAGATTCTTTTACGCTGTTATAACTATTAATAATATCCTCGGGCAAGCCATTTGGATTAAAGTTTACTAAAAAATCTACCGCCGCCTGAGCATCGCCATCCCTTAAAGCTATATCAGCTTTAAGAACATTCTGGGTTCTAACGTGCTTTTCAACCTCAGAGCTTAAAGCATTGTTTTCTCCCTCTACTGTTTCGAGCTTACCGCTTGCGGTTTCAAATTTCTCTTCCAAGCTATTTATAGAGTTTAGGTATTCAGTTTCTTTTGCTGTATAATCCGATGTTAGTTGGGTTATCTGGGCATCTTTAGCGCTTATGGCTGAAGGCATAAGCAGGATATAGATAATCGCAAAAGAGCAAATACTTCCGATAAGAAACCACATTATTATTGATACAAGCGGAAAGCCTGCTCCAAACGTTTTTCTATCCCTCAGCCCTGATCCTGATGAAACAGATCTTTGCAACTGACGTGGCTCCGGCGTTCCTTCGGCTTTCGGGCGGGCACTTGTTCTCGGCTTATCAGGATTTAGATATGCAAAATAATTAATAGCCATTGGGTTGTTTGAATCTATAGCCAAAACTCTTTCAATACAAGACATAGCCTTTCTTGAATCTTGCGCAATAATATAACAAAGAGACAGAAGATTTAGGCCGTCAACAAAGCTCGGATTTAAATCTATAGCTTTTTTAAGCTGAATTATAGCGATATCCTCGCTTTTTTGCGCAACATATGTGAGCGCTTGGTTATACATTTTTATTGAATCGTCTAGCTTTTCCATATAAGCTGCATTTTTTTCCATCTCGCTTATATAGGTTCTTGCCGGGTTATTTTCCTTTGATACATTTAGGCTAAGCACCCATTGTCTTATTGCGTCACCAACCCGACCAGTTACAAAGTATACAAGACCTAAAACATTTCTTGCGTCACAATTTCTTTTATTAAATTGCAAACTTTTGTTTAAAGAGCAAATAGCCTCATAATAATGACAATCTTTAGCCTGCTCTAAGCCTTTGTTATACAGCATGTCCGAAATACCGACAATTCTTCTGTTAAGAACATTGTCAGTATTGCATTTAGGACAAATGTTGGATTTTATTTCAAAACCGCAATTATGACATTTCATAGCGCCCTAAGCCTCATTTCCGGTTTTCATTTTCTTGGACAAATATTGAAGCACTTCAAGCAAATCAGTTATTTCGTTAGAATTTATAGCATCTTCAACATGTTCCACCTCAAGGATAGGTTTATACTTTTGGATTTCGTCTTTAAAATTAATCAATTTAAAAGCACCTCCAGAGCGTATTTTCTGATACTGCCAACTAAATATAACGAACCGGCGCAGCAAATCATACCATCTGATCCGACCGTTTTAATGGCGAGTTTAAAAGCACGTTTAAAATCTTCTTCTAAATATATTTTTTTATTTTTCTTGTTGTCAATACATTCAAACAACCGGCATAACTCAAGGGTTCTTTTGCTATAATCAGGATTAGTCAACACAACAGTTTCAGCAACACTAACGAGCTTATTGACCATATAAGAATAATCCTTATCCTTTAAAACGCCGATTATCATAGTAACCTTTTTATTCGGATAATATTTCAATATAGATGAGATCAAGCTATCAACACCATCGGCGTTGTGAGCGCCGTCCAGCAAGACCAAGGGGTCATTACAAATCATTTCCATTCTTCCAGGCCATGCTGCCTTAAACAAGCCATCACATACATGTAAGTCGCTTATCGAAAGCCCGGCGGTTCTAAGCGCATGAACAACCATAAGAACATTCCCCGCATTGTATAACTGATATTCCCCCAACAGCTTTATTTCAAGAGAAGGATAAGAATAGGCGTATTTAGGGGAGTTTGCACGAAACTGTGTTCCGTCTGGATTTTTATTCAAGGCGCATATCTGTGCTGATTTATCATAATAAAGATATGAGTTTTTTTCGTTACAAACATTCTTAACTATATTATACACTTTTTCTGATTGCAAATACAATACCACAGGACAATTTTTCTTTATTATTCCACATTTTTCTCTAGTTATTTCCTCTACTGTATTCCCTAGATATTGTGTATGATCAAGGCTTATGGAGGTTATAACCGAAACAATGGGATTTTCAACAACATTTGTCGCATCCAAACGGCCACCCAGGCCAGTTTCCATTATCGCATAATCAACATTATTCTCGAAAAAATAATTAAAAGCGGCCAAAGTCAGGATTTCAAAGAACGCCAAGCTATCGTCAGAGCAAATAGAACCGAAGTACTTCTCAGAAGCATTCTTAACTATAGAAATATGCCGTGCGAAATCATCGTCTGATATAAGACAACCATCAATACATATACGCTCGTTCACGCGCTCTAGATGAGGCGAAGTAAACATGCCTGTTTTATAACCCGCACTAGTCAAAACATACCGAAGCATGGCGCATGTCGATCCTTTGCCGTTTGTTCCGGCTATGTGAATTATTTTAAGCTTGTTCTGCGGGCTGTTCATTGTTTTAAGAATTTTGACTAATGCATCAAGCCCATGTTTATACGCTACGGAACAGCTTTTCTCCAAATATGCCAGTGCCTCTGTATAGTTCAAAAAAAATCCGTCCTTTTTAAAATGTATGTAAAATTACATGTAATAAGTAAAGAAGTAGGGTTCAGGGCAAAAGCCCCGTCCCCTTCCCGCTTTGTTTTATTATTTAGACTGCAAATTGCTGATTTGTTCCTCAACCTGCTTTAGCATAAGGCCATATTTTGAGGCCTTTTCTTTCTCCTCGTTAATAACAGCCTCAGGCGCTTTCGCAACAAAGCCCTGGTTATTAAGCTTTGTATTAACTCTTTCCACTTCTTTTTCAAGCCTTTGCTTTTCTTTAGCTAGCCTTTCGATTTCCTTATTAATATCGACAAGCTCTGCAAAAGGCATATAAACTACAGCATCTTTTAAAACAACCGAAACTGCATCGTCACCAATGCCCGCTTTATCAGCCTGAACCTTTAAATCGGAGGCATAACCCAACGTCATCATAAATACTCTGCCGTTTTCAAAAATCCCTCTTGTTTCTGCGGATTGAGAAACGACATATACCATTGACTTCTTTGAAGGCGGAACGTTCATTTCCGACCGTATATTTCTTATGCCTTTGACAGCTTCTTTTATTACCTCTATTTCCTTTTCTTCTTTTTCAAAATTATATTTCTCGTCATAAACAGGCCAAGAAGAAAGCATGATTGTTTCTTCGTCGGATTGAATTGATGTAAATATCTCTTCTGTTATAAACGGTATATATGGATGCAGAAGCTTTAAGGAATTTATAATAACCGTTTTAAGCGTCCAAAGAGCGGCATTGCGCGATTTATCCTCTGCATTATAAAGCCTTGGTTTAACCATCTCGATATACCAATCACAAAATTCGTCCCACACAAAGTCATATATCTTAGAAACAGCGATACCCAGCTCATAATTATCCATGTTTGAAGTAATCTCTTTATTTAATGTGTTAATTTTGGATAAAATCCATTTATCAGCAGGGGTCAACTCGCTTATTTCTGCCTCTGGTTCGGTTTCATCAAAGTTCATGAGAATAAACCTTGTTGCATTCCAAATCTTGTTCAGGAAGTTTCTTGTTGAATCAAGCCTTTCCATATGGAAACGCATATCGCTTCCCGGCGCATTGCCTGTAACAAGCATAAGGCGCAAAGCATCAGCGCCGTATTGGTCAATTATTTCCAGCGGGTCTATACCGTTGCCTAGGGATTTACTCATTTTTCTGCCCTGGGAATCACGAACAAGGCCGTGGATTAAAACATCTTTAAACGGCAGCTCTCCTGTATGCTCCAATCCGGAGAACACCATACGAACGACCCAGAAGAAGATAATGTCATAAGCCGTAACCAAAACGTCTGTTGGGTAGAAATGCTTAAAGTCCTCCGCATTTTCGTTCGGCCAACCCAGCGTGGAAAACGGCCACAATGCAGAGCTGAACCATGTATCCAGCGTATCCTCGTCCTGACGAACGTTTTTGCTTTGGCATTTCGGGCATGTATCTATACCGATTTTTGATACCTCGATATGGCCGCAGTCATCGCAATAATACGCGGGTATTCTGTGCCCCCACCAAAGCTGACGGGATATACACCAATCCCTAATATTTTCCAACCAATGCAAGTATATTTTTCCAAAACGGTCCGGTATAAATCTTAATTCGTTAGTCTTGTAAGCATCAATGGCAGGTTTTGCAAGCTCCTCCATCTTAACGAACCATTGTATTTTAATAATCGGTTCAACAATCGTTTGGCAGCGTTCATGAACACCAACAGCGTTTTTATGATTTTCTACCTTAACGAACAAACCAAGCTGCTTAAACTCTTCAACGATCTTCTTTCTTGCCTCAAATCTGTCCAATCCTTCATACGAACCTGCGTTTTTATTAAGCGTTCCGTCGTCGTTCATTATATTGATTCTTGGCAGATTGTGGCGTTCGCCAACCTCAAAGTCATTAGGGTCGTGAGCCGGAGTTATTTTAACAACACCAACCCCAAAATCCATCTCGACATATTCATCAGCGATAATCGGAATAATCCTATTAACAATAGGAACAGTAACCGTTTTGCCAACGAGATGCGTATATCTTTCGTCATTTGGATTGACCGCTATCGCAGTATCTCCAAGCATAGTTTCCGGGCGAGTCGTTGCAAACTGCAAAAACTCGTCTGTTCCGCTAATCGGATATTTTAAATGCCAGAAAAAGCCGTCATGATCATCATGATCAACCTCAGCCTCAGAAATTGTTGTTTTACAAAGAGGGCACCAGTTGATAAGCTTTTCCCCTCTATATATAAGGCCTTTTTTATAGAGCCTGTCAAAAACCTCTAAAACTGCATCAGAAAGTCCTTCGTCCAAGGTAAAGCGTTCTCGGCTCCAGTCGCAGGAAGAACCCAGTTTTTTAAGCTGTTCAATGATTTTATTACCGTATTGTTCTTTCCATTCCCATGCTCGCTCTAAAAAGCCTTCACGGCCGATATCCTTTTTGCTTATACCCTCAGAAGCCATTTTTTCTACGATCTTTACTTCGGTAGAAATGCTGGCGTGGTCTGTTCCCGGAAGCCAAAGCGTGTTAAACCCTTGCATACGTTTCCAACGAATAAGTATATCCTGATACGTATTATCCAGCGCATGGCCCATATGAAGCTGGCCTGTTATGTTTGGCGGAGGAATAACAATCGTATAGCTTTTTTTATTTTTGTCTATCTCAGCGCGGAAATAGTTTTTATCAAGCCAAATAGCATAAAGCCTGTCCTCTACCGAGCGGGGATTATAGTTTTTCTCAAGCTCTTTTCTCATTTTTATTTCACTGCTCCTTAGTTTTATAAGATGAACAAATAAATTTTCTATACCTTATCTTTATAGAATTGTAACGTTTCTTGCTTTTTTTGTCAACGAGCATTATATTTAAACAAAATTTAATAAATATTTATAATTAATTAATATCCTGGGATATGCTTTTTAATATTTTTGTGTTATACTTAAATTGTTGATTTTTTAGTGGAACAAATACATTAATTTTTTCGTATAAGTGTATGTTGTATTATGATTTTTTATAAGGTTTTATTATATAAATGACTCACGAGAAAAAGGAAGGGGTATTTTTTATGCTTTTTAAAGGCAAAACAATGAGAAGAATGGCTGCAATTTTGTTTTTCGGCCTGATGATAGGGGGGATTTTGCCGTTTAACATCTTTGCCGCGGATACAGTGAGCGTTTCAGAAGTTACCGAAACTTCCGCCGTTGCTTCGGGGACAGTTTCTATTGATACCGATCCAGAGGGTACGCTATATACTCTAGATTGTACTAAACTCGGTGATTCAAGCCCCACACAAAGCATTGCTATCACCGACGCCAACTTTACTAAACATATTACAGGGCTTTCACACTCAACATCTTATAGGGTTGTGATTAAAGCTTCTTATCCCGATCTTAGAACAGCCACATCTTTGCCGGCAAGCTTCACCACTCTTACACCACCGCCGCCGCCAGTGACAGCGCCTACGGTCAAAACAGGCACTCCGGCCATGAATAACGGAAGAATAAGTATATCTGGCACAATTGAAAACGATGGAAATGCTACTATCAAGGAGCGCGGATTTGTTTATTCAACGACTAATCCGGATCCTAAAAAAGGTGATTTTTCTATTCCCGGATCTGGCACATCAACATTCACAGCTTCCATTGATCCTATTGAACTGGGAAAAGTGCATTACGTAAGGGCGTATGCAATAAATGATGGTGCAGGTACTGATGTCGGATACGGAAACGTAGAAACAATAACACCACCTGTAGTAATCACAAAACCTACAGTTACTATGTCCACTCCGGTTGCGACTGCTGGCACCCTGAAATTAACAGCCAACGTATCAAACGCAGGCAGTGGCACAGTAAGCAAAAAAGGATTTTTGTATTCCACAAGCTCTACAGCAAAGCTTGATGGGACTGATGCATCTACAATCGTTACGAAACATGAAGTTACTGCCAGTGATTTTACTTATACAATTTCAGGCATTACAGCTATAAACCAAACGTATTACGTTGCGGCGTATGCCGAAAACAGCGCCGGTGGAATTACTTATACTCCAAAAGTGTCTGCTGTTGCGAACCAGTTTTCTGCCACAACAGGCACTGTAAGCAGCATTACAACTACAACTGCCAATGTGGCTATTAGTGTTGTGTATCATACAAGCTCTTCCGTAGCAGAAAGAGGCGTTGTTTATTCAACCTCACCCACGGCTGAATTAAATCTATCAGAATCGGGCACATCATCTGCCAAAGCTTCAACAAACGCAACCGGGTCAACAACCGTACCCATAACCGGTCTTAGGGCGGGAACAAAATACTATGTACGGGCTTATGCAAAAATAACTAGCAGCAGTACGCCTGTATATGGAACTAAGACTGAATTTACAACCACCGGAACCGGCACACCTCCAACCATTAAAACAACATCGGCTTCATACAGAAGAGGGAAAATTTATGCGGTGGCTGATATTACCTCAACCGGCACGACATCTGTAACAGAACGAGGCTTTGTGTATTCAACGAGCCAATCAACGCCTACAGTGGACAATGCAACTGTTGATAGATCAAGCTCGTCGTCCAACTCGTTCTCTATGAATATAAGCACCAGTTCCAGCTATACTAGGTATTATGTCAGAGCATATGCGAAAAACAGCTCATCCAGTACACCGGCATATGGTTCAACTCTAACAGTTATAACTGACGTGCCCGAAGTTAATGTTGAATCAATAACAAGCATCAGTGCTACTTCTGCAAACGTCAAAATCAATGTTACCGATAAAGGTGGGAGTTCGGTTTTGGAGCGCGGTGTTCTGTATTCGTCATCGAATAATGATCCGATGCTTAACGGAACAAGTGTAAAAAAAACTACCGCCAGTGCAACAACAGGTGTTGTTACAATTACGATTACAGGGCTTACGCCAAATACTAAATACTATGTAAACTCTTTTGCAAGAAATAGCAGTGGTTCAGGTTATGGCGATGTGGATTCGTTTACAACATCTAGAGAAGACTCTAACATTTTATCCGTTGATGTTAGAGATATTTCGCCAACGGGCGCGCTTTTCGTGGGTGAAATAACAGACACATCAACAGCTATTACTGAAAGTGGCGTCGTTTACGGCAAATCAAACAACCCAACGACCAGCAGTTCAAAAATAAAGAATTCTTCGAACTCAAGGGGTCAATTTAAGCTAGATATAACAGGTCTTAGCATTGATACGACTTATTATGCGAGAGCATATGCAATAACAAGAAATGGAACAACATATGGCGATAGCATAAAATTTGTCACTCTGGACTCGGCTGTTGCCGACACAGTTCGAACGTCTGACGTTAAGCAGACCAGTGTCACCGTTTCCGGAAAGATAACAAATGATACAAGGTATGCCATTACGGAGCGTGGGTTTGTATATTCAAGCCAATATAGCGACCCAACTATCGCTGATAGCAAAGTCAAAGACACAACTTCTACCACTGGCAACTATTCGCAGACAATAACAGGGCTTAAAGCAAACACAAAATACTATGTTCGTGCTTATGTAAAAACAAACCAAGGTGTATCATATGGAAATGTTTTGACATTTACAACAATAGCAAGTTCTGTTACAATAACCGTTTCAATGAAAACGGATAGCAATACAACAGTTAAGACACAAAGCATAACCTCAACGACAGGTAGCGTTTTAAAAGCATCCAATTTGTCTTTACCTGCGGGCTATTCACTTAAAGACCCGAATTGGAGCTATAACGTTTCATCAACTGCTACAATAACCGTAACCGTTAAGAAAGCAGAACAAGCGTTTATGTCTGGCACCGGCAAGTATTTTTATCCTGATAGAGCCGCAACAAGAGCTGAAGTCGCCCAGGCAATATATAACCTGGCGGCAGACAAGACTACAGCAGGCCAAACCAGAACATTTTCAGACGTTCCGGCGACCCACCCCTCCAGAGCAGCAATCCTGTACTGCGCAGCAAAGGGTTATATGAACGGTTTCCCGGATGGATCATTCAAACCAGACAGCACTACAACAAGAGCCCAAATGGCTACTGTGCTTTGCAATGTTTACGGTCTTGAAGGAAGCGCAACATCAAACTTTACTGACGTTAAAGTCAATCATTGGGGTTATCCGTTCATCTCGCGCGCGGCTTCAAAAGGCATGGTAGGTGGCTATCCAGACGGATCATACAAACCTGAAAGCACTACAACAAGAGCAGAGGTTTGCGCTATGTTCTCGGATGCCGAAAACAGAACACTCGTTCCTTTGGGCGGAAGCGCATTTACAGACGTTCCAAGAACACATTGGGCATATGAAATCATAATGAATGCAGCAACCCCAAAATAACTAAGCTATAGTAAAATGACTTAAAATAATAATTAAAGCGGGGCAAACTGACCCATGCAGGGACGGTTTGCCCCATTATTAATTACATAAGAACTTAATCTAAGAGGATGTAATTTTTATGAGCAATAAAGGTCTTGTGGCCGCATATACGCTAGGCTGTAAAGTCAATATGTATGACACGGAAGCAATGCTTGAACTTTTTAAAAATAATGGATATGAGATAACATCGTTTGATGATTATGCCGATATCTATATTATAAACACATGCACAGTGACAAATCTTGGGGATAAAAAGTCTCGCCAGATAATTCGCCGCGCAAGGCATAAAAACCCAGATGCAGTTATTGCAGCAGTAGGTTGCTATGCTCAGGTTGCGCCAGACGAGGTTTCAAAAATAGAAGGCGTAAACTTAGTTCTGGGGACAAAAGAAAGAAGCTCTATAGTGCAGCATGTCGAACAATTTATGCAGGACAGCGTATTTGTTAATAATGTATCCGATGTGTTTTCAGAAACCGCTTTTGAAGAGCTTTCGATTGAAAATTTAAATGACAGAACGCGTGCTTTTCTGAAGATTCAAGAGGGTTGTGATAGGTTTTGTGCTTTTTGCATCATACCATATGCAAGGGGCAGGGTTCGCAGCCGCAATCCCGAAAGCATTTTGTCAGAAGTTAGGCGCCTTGCAGCTAACGAATATAAAGAAATTGTTTTAACAGGAATACATGTTGCATCATATGGAAAAGATTTAAATAACGGTATGAACCTTTTGGACGTTATGGAAATGATTCACGGTGTTGATAAGCTTGAAAGAATACGTTTAAGTTCTATAGAACCGCTGTTTATCGATGAAACCTTTGCAAACAGAGTATCAAAAATACCAAAACTATGCGACCATTTTCATCTGTCTCTCCAAAGCGGCTGCGACAGAACGTTAAAACGAATGAACCGCCGCTATACAACAGCCCAATACGAAGAAGCTGTTACGCGCCTTCGTGAGGTTATGCCCGATGTTGCCATAACAACGGACGTGATTGTCGGCTTTCCCGGTGAAACGGAAGAGGATTTTCATGAAAGCATTAGCTTTGTTGAGAAGGTTCGCCTTGCGGGGATGCATGTTTTTCAATATTCTCCAAAAACAGGAACGCCCGCTGCAGATTTTAAAGACCAGGTGGAGCCACAATTAAAAGCAGATAGAAGCGCAGCCATGCTAAAACTTGGGGAAGAATTAAAACAGGCATTTTTGGAAAAGAATATAAATAAAGCCGTTAATGTTTTGTATGAGAAAAAAATTGGAGATAATTTGTATGAAGGTCATTCAACAAATTACATGACTGTTCATACAAAATCAGCCACAGATATTATAAATAAAATTCTTACAGTACAAATTGTAAAAGCCGGAGACGGTTTTGTAAACTCAACAGATGTTTTGCAATAGTTTTAAAAATTGCAAAATGTATTTGCCTTTTCGGCCGCTTTGTATTATTATTAGTCTGTAATAGTATTGGGAAACACTGGATAAAATCTGTTGCGCCGCTTAAATTACGCGGATGATAACTGATATATTCTTGCAAAGCGGATTTTTAAAAACCGGGGAATGGAGGCTTTTATATATATGTATGATAAATTTTCTGAAACCCAGAAGTTTACGAATGTAGACAAAGAGAACAAATTCGAAGCCGATGATATATTAATCAGCGTTTATAATTCTCTCAAACAAAAAGGATATAATCCTGTTAATCAGATCGTTGGATATATTCTCTCCGGGGATCCAACGTATATCACCGGGCACAATAACGCGCGAACCTTGATAACTAAAATCGAAAGAGACGAATTGCTAGAAATTATAGTTAAATTCTATATTTCCGAAAATGCAAATTAGGGCGGGGTTGGTTTTGTGCGTATTATTGGGCTTGATTTCGGGGATAAGACAGTAGGCGTTGCCGTTAGCGATCCCATGGGCTGGACTGCTCAGGGGTTGGAAGTCATAAGAAGAAAAGACGAGAACAGTTTGAAGGATAGTTTAAACCGCATATCGGAAATTGTGAAGCAATACGAAGCGGACACAATCGTTTTGGGTTACCCAAAAAACATGGATAACTCTGAAGGCATTAGATGCGAAAAGACTGTGCTGTTTAAAAAAAAGCTTGAAAACAAAATACCTAGTGTCAATGTAATTTTGCGCGATGAACGCCTATCAACAGTCGGGGCAGAAAGATCCCTGCTGGAGGCTGATTTGTCGCGCGCAAAACGCGGCAAGGTTGTTGACAAAATGGCTGCGGTTTTTATTTTGCAAGGTTACCTGGACTATTTACAGGCCAATAAAAATAAAACCAACGAAAGCGCTTTGCCAACGGTGCATGATTCAATATTTTTGCGTAAAAGTTAGCGTCAAGCGGCGGGACTTGCGTTCCCGACCACCAATTTTGGCGTGTTTTTCGCCAAAATGGAATGAGGGAATGCGTTTTGTCCCGCAACTTTTGAGCAAAAATTACGTTTTGCATCGTTGTGCTTTATAATTTCGTTGGTTATGGCGTGTTTTATAAATAAATCAAAAAAATAAAAAATGAGGTGTTAATTTTGGACGATTTTCAAGATTTCGATGATATTAATGATGCTTTTGAAACAATAATAATGACCGGTGACAACGGAGAGGATATTGAATTTATAATCGTAGATTCAGTTGTAATGGATGATGCAACATTTTTGTTGCTTATAAAAGGCGACGAGTTTGATAGCGATGAGGCAGAAGCGTATATATTCAAACAGGTTGGCGAAGAAGGCGACGACGATGTCATCTTTGAGGAACCAACAGAAGAAGAATTTGAAAGAGTTTCTGAGCTTTTTAGAGCATCAATGGACGATTTTGACTTTGAGGATTAACCGTAGGTTAATCTTTTCATAGAACGTTTTTAATTTAATGTAATATAACTTCTTAAAATCAATTTTTGCGTAAAATTGGTTTTGTTGTTATGGGTTTATTTTTATTGTTTATTTGGCATCAAGAAACTACGGAGGTGTAATATTTGGCAGCAAAAAAAGCAAAATTGAAAGTATTTTCACTTGGCGGCTTGCAAGAAATCGGTAAAAACGTTACCGTATACGAATATGGTGAAGATATTATTATTGTGGATTGCGGTGTGGCTTTTCCTGAGGACGACATGCTCGGGATAGACCTTGTCATACCGGATTTTTCTTATTTAGTTAAAAATAAAGAGAAGGTCAGAGGGGTGTTTTTAACCCACGGACATGAGGATCATATCGGTTCTATACCCTATTTGTTCAGGGAAATAAATGTGCCGCTTTATGGAACAAAGCTCACCCTTGGTTTGGTTGATATAAAATTAAAGGAGCATAACCTGCTTAACAAGGTCGAGCGTATTTGTGTTAATCCAGGAGAAAAAATCAGAATTGGCAAGTTTGAGGTAGAATTTATACGTGTTACGCATAGTATCGCAGATTCCTGTGCCTTTGCCATATCAACGCCTGTGGCAACGGCTGTTCATACGGGAGATTTCAAGGTGGATTATACGCCGATTCACGGGGAAACGATTGATTTGCAGCGTTTTGCTGAACTTGGGCGCAAAGGGGTCGATTTGCTTCTTTGTGAAAGCACTAATGTCGAAGCAAAAGGCTATACAATGTCTGAAAAAACGGTCGGAAAGATTTTTGAAAATATATTTAATGAATCACAAAACCAACGCATCATGGTTGCAACCTTTTCTTCTAATATCCACAGAATACAGCAAATCGTTGATTCTGCCGTTGTGCATGGCCGCAAGATAGCCGTCATAGGCAGAAGTATGATAAACACAGTTAAAACTGCATGCGAGCTGGGGTATCTTGATATTCCGAGCAACGTTATGATAGATATTTATGATATCAAAAACTATACCGATGACCAACTAGTTATTATAACTACAGGCAGCCAGGGTGAGCCTATGTCCGCTTTATCCAGAATGGCATCAGCAGAGCATAAACAGGTCGAGATAAAACCGGGAGACAAAATCGTTATTAGCGCTTCCAGTATACCCGGAAATGAAAAATCCATATCCAGAGTTATAAATGAGCTGCTAAAAAAAGGCGCAGAGGTTATTTATGAAGGGCTTATGGATGTCCATGTTTCCGGTCATGCTCGTCAGGAAGAGATAAAGCTTATGCATGCTCTCGTCAAGCCAAAATATCTTATACCTATTCACGGTGAGTATAGGCATCTTAAACGCCACAAAGAGCTTGCTATAGAAATGGGTATGCCTAAGGAAAACATATTCCTTATGGGTATTGGAGAGATTTTGGAGCTAACAAGCCAGGGTGCAAGGCTAAACGGATATGTTCAGGCAGGCCAAATTTTGGTTGACGGGCTTGGGGTTGGAGACGTTGGTAATATCGTTTTAAGAGACAGAAAGCATTTATCGCAGGATGGTCTTATAATCGTTGTTGTTTCTCTAGAACATTCCAGTGGTACAATAATTGCTGGTCCTGATATTATTTCAAGAGGCTTTGTTTATGTGCGTGAATCCGAGGATATGATGGATGAGGCCAGGCGTGCGATTTCCGCTGCTTTAGCAAAATGCCAGGAAAAGCGCTTTATGGAATGGTCTTATCTTAAAACCACTATAAAAGATACGGTAAAGGAATACGTTTGGCAAAAAACTAAGCGCAGCCCTATGATACTTCCTATAATTATGGAGGTTTAAAATTTTTTGAAGGGTTTGATTTTTTATGGATGATCTTTTTGATATAGCAAAATCTATAGGTGAAAAGCTTAAATCTACGGATTTATATAATGAATATATAACATCTAAAAACAATATTTTAAAAGACCCTGAATTAAATCTTAAGGTTTATCGCTATAAAAAATTAAACTTTGAATACCAAAGCAAAATAATAAATGGTTTTATGCCCGCCTTTGATGAAGAAAGGCGCATAAGCACCATATACTGGGAGCTCGTATTAAACAAAGATGCAAAAGCGTTCCTTGAAAGCGAAAAAAAGCTTGTTGAATTAATAAACAGCGTTTATAATATTATAGGTGACTCATGTGAGATAGGAATGTTTACAGAGCTTTATAATTAGATATCTCAAAAAATGTTAGTGTAAAACAGCTAAAGGCAGGGATTTTGGCTATATGAAAAGAAAAAATGACTATAAATTATTCATGAACATTGTCGGCTTTATAACAAGCTCTGCTTTTAATATAGCATGTTTTATTATTTCTATCATACTAATTTATAGCTACACCGTCAAAGCGTTTGACTACGGCAAGGAGGTTGCTATGGAGGAGGTTTCCGATAAGCCTTCCAAGGAAGTAACAGTCGTTATACCGGAAGGAGCCTCCCCATGGGAAATAGCAGAAATACTCAAAGAAAACGATCTTATCAGTAATGAAATATTATTCGTTGCTCAAGCCACGCTTAACGGTTCAAAAGACTTGATGAAACCGGGAAAATATATCCTAAATGCGGATATGAATGCCGGCAAAATCATGGAAGCTCTGCAAGTCGTCCAAATCCAAGAAGATGTTGACAACATAAAAATAACTATACCCGAAGGGCTTACGATTACTCAAATGGCAGAGCTTTTTGAAAGCAAAGAGCTATTTAGCGCGGAGGAATTTTTGGAGGTATGCAATACAGGCGAGTTTGGATTTGATTTTGTAGAAGAAATACCTGAACGCGATAAGCGACTTGAGGGATATTTGTTCCCGGATACGTATTTCTTCACAAAAAATGCTACTCCAAAAGAGGTTATAACAAAAATGCTGCGCCGCTTTGATGATATTTACAGCTATGAGTTGCGCCAGAAAACGGAAGAACTGGGGCTTTCTATCGATAAGGTAGTTACTATGGCCTCAATAATCGAGAGCGAAATCGTCGTTTCTTCGGAGAGGGAACTTTGCTCTGCAATTATTTACAACCGTCTTGATAAAGATATGCCTCTGCAAATGTGTTCTTCTATACTATACGCTTTGGATAAAAGGAAGGACCGTTTGCTCTTGGATGACTTGAAGTTCGAGTCTCCATATAACACATATGAGAATAAAGGGCTTCCCGTTGGGCCAATATCAAACCCCGGAGAAGCAAGCATTGTCGCTGTTCTTAATCCGGCGGAAGTTGATTATTTATATTTTGTGCTCAAAGACGATAAATCTGGAGAGCACTTCTTTACAGCTGATTATGATGATTTTTTGACTGCAAAGGCATTATATAACCAGCAGTTTTAATCGTCTGAATTTGGGGGCAAAATCTCCAGAAATTTTATATAGAGAAGGAACAACACTATGTTTGAAATAGATGCAGCGATGTTTGACTATTTGGAGCAGACTCAACCGCTTTATACAGGAACGCTAGGCGAGATTCAACGTGAATCCACTGCCCTGCGTCATCCTATTATACGGCATGAGACTGCCCGCTTTTTAAGCGTTCTGCTTACTTTAAAAAAACCGAAAAGAGTGCTGGAAATAGGCTGTGCCGTTGGATTTTCGGCCAGCCTTTTTTCAATGTATTTGCCAGAAGGCGGCAGTATAACCACTATAGATCGGTATGATTTCATGATAGAACGTGCTAAAAAGAATTTTGCAAAAATGGGCGTTGAGGATAAGGTGACACTTATTGAAGGCGATGCCGCTGAGGTGCTAAGAACCCTGCCGGACAACAGTTATGATTTTGTTTTTTTAGACGCGGGAAAAGGCCAATATCTTCAATTCCTGCCTCATTGCATAAGGGTGCTTGATAAAGATGGTTTATTCGTTGCAGATGATGTTTTGCAGGGCGGAACTGTGGCAATACCTCGGGAAAATGTTCAAAGACGCCAACGCACTACTCATAAAAGAATGCGTTGCTTTTTATGGACAATCTCGAATACTCCCGGTTTAGAATCAAGCATCGCAACAGTTGGAGACGGGCTGGCAATTTGCGTCAAAACCGCAAGCCATGTTAATTTAAAGGAGAAAGATATAAATGAGTTTGAATAAAGTTGAGCTTCTCGCTCCTGCCGGTGATTTAGAAAAACTAAAGATTGCTGTTGAATATGGCGCAGATGCTGTGTATATAGCCGGTCAAACCCTTGGTTTGCGTGCAAAAGCAAAGAATTTTGACATAAATCAAATGGAAGAAGGCATACGTTATGGTCACGATAAGGGTGTTCGCGTTTATATAGCCGCAAATGTCTTTGCCCATAATGCTGACTTTGACGGTATAGAAGATTATTTTAAAAGCCTTGCTAAAATAGGCGCAGATGCTTTTATTATTTCCGACCCAGGCGTTTTTAACGTCGCAAAGCAAACCTGCCCTGATATGGAAATACATATAAGCACCCAAGCCAACAATACTAATTATCAATCGGCAATGTTTTGGGGGAGTCTAGGAGCAAAAAGAATTGTTTTGGCAAGAGAATTGTCTTTTAAAGAAATAGCCGAGATAAAATCAAAGGTTGGCAGCGATATTGAGCTGGAAGCGTTTGTTCATGGGGCTATGTGTATATCATATTCCGGCAGATGCCTTTTAAGCAACTATTTGGCTGACCGTGATGCAAACAAAGGCGAATGCTCTCATCCATGCCGTTGGCGCTATAGTCTTGTTGAAGAAAAGCGCCCGGGGGAATACATGCCAATCATGGAAGACGAAAGAGGCACATATATCTTTAATTCAAAAGACTTATGCATGATACACCATATACCGCAAATAGTATCATCAGGTATAGACAGCTTAAAGATAGAAGGCCGTATGAAAACACCATATTACGTTGCAACGGTTGTTACGGCTTATCGCCAAGCCATTGATGATTTTTATAAATCCCCGGAGCTTTATGAATCTAATAAGAAAAAATATATGGAAGAAATAACAAAATCCAGCCACAGGCATTTTACAACAGGTTTTTATTTTAATAAACCCGATACAGACAGCCAAATTTATGATTCCAATACTTATGTAAGAAATTATGATTTTATAGGTATGGTAATGGATTTTGACAAGGAAACCGGAATAGCTCTAATTGAGCAAAGGAACAAATTTGTAGTAGGAGACAGTGTGGAATTTTTGCGCGCTGGAGAGGAATGCTTTACCCAAACAATAACCGAAATAATCGATGCTAAAACTGGAGAAACAATAGACTCCGCCCCTCACCCACAGCAAATGGTTAAAATTAAAGCCGAGAAGCCATTAAAAAAACTTGACATGATGCGAAAGATTGTTGTAGAATAGTAAGAATAAAGTAGGGCAAAAAGGGGAACCTAATGCCGTTTTTTAGCATAGGAGATGGTTTTGTAGCATGAGTGAAAAGAAACTTACAGCAGAAGACGTAATGCGATTAGTCGCAGAACATAACGTTGACTTTATAAGGCTGCAATTTGTCGATATCTTTGGAACAATGAAAAATATCGCTATAACAAAAGATGAATTAAAAAAAGCTTTGGACAATAAAATGATGTTTGATGGATCGTCTATAGAAGGTTTTGTCCGCATTGAAGAATCAGATATGTATTTAAGCCCAGACCCTTCGACATTTGTCATTATGCCATGGTTTAAGGATCATAAAATAGCTCGCATGATATGCAATATTTATAACCCGGATGGAACTCCATTTTCCGGCGATCCGAGAAACGTCCTTATAAGCGCAATAAATGAAGCCCATGATATGGGATATGAATTTTATGTCGGCCCAGAATGCGAATTTTTCCTCTTCCAGACTGATGATGAAGGCAAACCAACCACTAAAACCCACGATGAAGCATCTTATTTTGATCTAGCGCCTGTCGATAACGGTGAGATTGCCCGTATTGACATGGTTAAATGCCTTATGGATATGGGCTTTCAAATCGAGGCGGCTCATCACGAGAATGCCCCCGGACAGCACGAAATAGATTTTAAATACAGCGATGCTTTAAGCGCCGCAGACAATATTATAACCTTTAAGCTCGTTGTAAAGGTTATGGCAAAGAAAAACGGACTTCATGCAACATTTATGCCAAAGCCCATAAACAACGAATGTGGCTCTGGTATGCATTGTAATATGTCTTTGTTTAAAAACGGCGTTAACGCATTCTATGACCCGTCTGACAAAAATGGTTTATCAAAAGAAGCGTATTATTTCATGGGTGGTTTGTTGAAGCACGCAAAAGGAATGACAGCTATAACAAACCCTATAGTAAATTCATATAAACGTCTTGTTTTGGGCTATGAAGCGCCTGTATACATCGCATGGTCAACATGCAACAGAAGCCCTCTCATACGCATACCTGTTGCGCGCGGCGAAGGAACAAGGCTTGAAATGAGAAATCCTGATCCTTCTTGCAATCCATATTTGGCTCTTGCAGCTATGCTTAAAGCCGGTCTTGAAGGCATTAAGGAAAAGATTGAACCGCCTGCTCCTATCGACGGAAACATATACCACTTATCCGACGATGAGCTGTGTGACAATGCAATAGAGAATCTGCCAAGAAACCTTGATGAAGCTATTGACGAGCTTACAAAGGATGAGACTGTTAAAGCTGCTCTTGGTAAGCATGTCTATAACAACTATGTTAAAGCAAAGCGCATTGAATGGAGCAAATACACTAACAATGTTCATCCATGGGAAATAAACAGGTATTTAAAGATGTACTAAATATAAATTTATATAAAGTAGTTAACAAAGGCTGGCCGAAAGGTCGGTCTTTTGTTTTAAGACATAAAAAAGACCGCCAATCCAGCGACCTTTTTTTATGTAAACTTAACCTATAAGCTACTGGTGAGATTTGAACTCACGGCCTGCGCATTACGAATGCGCTGCTCTACCCCTGAGCCACAGTAGCATAATTACAGGAAAGATTATAGCATGGCATAAATTCATAGTCAAGGAAAAACAAGGTAGAAGCATATGAAATCTTTTAAAAATTTTATTGTGACTAATAAATACAAAAGAACTGTAGAATAATAAAATTAGGTAAAAGGCTGTTGGAGAAAGTGGGTAAATTTTATGAAAAACATTTTAAAGACTGGTGTTTTGGGCATAGTTACGGGATTGGTCAACGGTTTATTCGGCTCTGGCGGCGGAACAATAATAGTCCCGGCTATGGAAAAAGTATTGAAGGTTGAGGCGCATAAGGCTCATGCAACAGCTATTGCTATCATTCTTCCGCTTTCTATAATAAGTACCTTTATTTATTTAAAGGATGTCCAGTCTGATTGGATGACTATAATATATGTATCTTCCGGGGGTATGGTCGGAGGTTTTGTTGGGGCAAAACTTTTAAAGAAGCTATCAGCAAAATGGCTTCATCGCGTATTTGGAATATTCATGATTGTTGCAGCGATAGGAATGATTTTTAAATGACAATTATATTATTGATATCTATAGGCTTTGCATCGGGCATAATTAGCGGTATGGGCATCGGTGGCGGAACGATTTTGATCCCGGCACTAACCCTGCTTGCCGCTATAAATCAGCACCAATCCCAAAACATCAATCTCATATTTTTTATCCCAACCGCAATAATTGCCTTAATTACGCATTTTAAAGAAAAAAATATAGAGACAAAAATCCTTCTTAAAATAATATTGTTCGGCATAATCGGGGCTATTATTGGCTCATGCATAGCTGTTCGTATTGATTCCACAATACTTAAAAAGATGTTTGGCGGATTTTTACTTATTATGGGAGCAATAGAATTTTTCAAAAAAGGAGAAACCCAAAAATCAAAGGTATAAAGAGCATAAAACATACGAATACTATAAAAGAGTATTATTAAATAATTGGCATAATTGCCGATAGGAGTGAGTTTATGAATGCAACAGAATTCGAGAAAATGAGAGCTGACTTTGAAAAGGCTGATGTTGATAGAAAAGTTGATATTTATGTAAACGCGGAAGGGCTTTCTCAAGA
>CAYVCG010000009.1:0-12242 GCA_964449985.1 uncultured Defluviitaleaceae bacterium | reverse complement strand
CTGATGTTGATAGAAAAGTTGATATTTATGTAAACGCGGAAGGGCTTTCTCAAGAGCAGTATAAAGAGCTTTTAAGGTTTTTCCCATTAAATGAACTGCACAAGCTGGAAGCTGCATTAGAGTAAAATATATCTTAAAATCCTTCTCCTATCATAATGATGGAAGAGGGATTTTTTGTTATCTATTATTCTATTGACATGCAAATGCAAATATTGTACCCTCTTAATAATAACTAAAAAAATAAAGGAGGGCAAGAAAATGCTTCAAAACACAAGTTTCATCGCGCCAAACCCCTCTACCCCAACGAATCCTCAAAGCACCACCCCCTCTATTCATCCATCTGCATATATCGGGCCGTTTTCAGCAATTATTGGAGATGTAACGATAAACAACAATGTATTCGTCGGGCCTAATGTTAGTATTCGCGCTGACGAAGGTTCACCTTTTTATATAGATTCCAATACGAACATACAAGACGGCGTCATTCTTCATGGGCTGGAAAATTTATTCATAACGCATGACGAAAAGCAATACTCGATATACATTGGAAAGCACGTAAGCTGTGCCCACGGCTGTATCATCCATGGGCCATGCAAGATCGGCGATGGATCGTTTATTAGCTTTAGAGCAGTTATTCTGAATGCTTCTATCGGTAAAAACTGCTACATATCTCCAAACTCTTATATAACCGGTGTTGCGCTAAAAGACAACCGGTTTGTTCCTCCGGGAATGATTATAGATTCTCAGGAAAAAGCGGATGCATTGGAAGAGACAGCCGAACCGCATCATAATTTTGCAAAAACAGTTCAGCGCGTTAATAACGGATTGACCCTATCATACAACGCTTTTTTCAAACATTGAATAACCAGCTCCACTTTCGGAAAAACTTGGAATAGGCACTATTACAGAATTAAATAACCCCGGGAGTGATGAGGCATGAGTAAAAACGAAAGCACAAATAAAAAAGAACAAAAACCAAAGAAATTAAAACCGCTAACCGCAGATGATTTATTAAAATACGAAATAGCAAACGAGCTTGGTCTTATCGAAAAGGTCAATAAAACCGGTTGGAAATCTTTAACGGCAAAAGAAAGCGGAAGAATAGGCGGAATAATGTCTAAAAGAAAAAAGCTTAAAAAACTGGAAGATATAACTTAATAATGGTATTATAACTATATCTATGATTTCGATAGAAATAATATATGAAGCCGGTGTTTTTTGAGATGGAGATTTATAACGGTTTTGCAAAGGTTTATGACTTGTTTATGCAGGATATACCTTATGACGATTGGGCGGGTTATATCAAACAAATATGGGAAAGCTTCGGGCATAACCCAACTCTTGTTTTGGATCTAGCCTGCGGCACAGGCAACATAACAACAAGGTTTGCAAAAATGGGATATAATATGATCGGCATTGATGCATCGCCGGAAATGCTTATGATGGCTAAAAACAAACCAACACAATCAACGCATGATATTTTGTATTTATGCCAGGATATGTGTGAATTTGAGCTGTATGGAACGGTTGATGCTATCGTCTGCATTTGTGATAGCATCAATTATATTTTAGAAACAGACCGCTTAAACGATTTGTTTTTATGCGTTAAAAACTATTTAAACCCAGACGGCATCTTTATATTCGATATAAATACAGAACAAAGATTTAAAAACATGTCGTCAGACGGTGTATTTTCCGATATAAGGGAAAACGCCGCATACATACTTGAATGCTTCTATGATGAAGATGAAAAGATAAACGAATATTCAGCCACTTTTTTTGTTAAAGACGAAACCTCAAAAAGGTATGACCGCTACGACGAAACGCACTATGAAAAGGCATATTCCTTAGAAGAAATAAAAAATGCGATTGAAACCTGCGGCTTGAAAATCGCAGGCATTTATGATGAAATGACGCTTTCACCGCCAAAAACCGATAGCCAGCGGGTTTTTTTTGCTGTTAAAAAATGAGATATTTATTACCGATAATATAGATGAATGCTTTTTTATGTTTTTCGACGACAAAAAATAAATCATGAATAGGAGTTGCCTTATGATTGAAAACAAATATGCAATAAATGAAACTATATTTGAAGGAACCAGAACTCTTATATATAAAGCAACCCTTAAAGCAACAAACAAAAAAGTTATAATCAAAACATGTTGCGAAGACACAGAAAATCACGGAGAGGTATACCGCCTAAAACATGCCTACGAAATACTAAACGACAAATCAATTCTAGGCGCTCCTAAAATAATAGAATACATTTATAATGACTCAAACGCATATCTGGTTTTTGAAGATACCGGCGGTATTGTTTTAGATGAGTATTTGAAAAATAACACAGTTGACGAAAAGGTTTTTCTTCAGATAGCCAGAAACGCAGCAAAAGCTCTTGCCTCTATACATGAAAATGGCATAATCCACAGGGATGTGAAACCATCCAACATGTTAATCAACCCGGAAACGCTGGATATTCATTTCATTGATTTTGGGATATCATCTTATGTAGATGAAGTATTACTAGTAACTGCGGACAACCTCCATGGCACAGTGGAATACGTTTCCCCAGAGCAAACAGGCCGCATAGATGCTAGTGTTGATGCAAGAAGTGATCTATATTCCCTCGGTGTTACATATTATCAGATTATAACCGACCAGCTTCCGTTTAGCGGAGAAAATGCTATGGAGCTTTTGCATGCTCATATTGCGCTTACTCCAAATGAACCGGTTGATATTGTTGATATAAACGTTACTACATCAGACATAATTATGAAATTGCTCAAAAAATCCCCTGATGAACGCTACCAGTCTGCCCAAAGCCTGGCAGACGACTGGTCAAAGTGTTATAATGCGCTGTCAAAAGGCATTAAGGTTACACCGTTTGTATTGGGTGAAGGCGATATTTTGGATTCATTTAACCTTTCCAACAAGTTTTACGGAAGAGATGCAGAGCTTACAGTCCTAAAAAAAGCTCTTGAAAAAGCAAACGCCGGTCATAATGAGCTTATTATTATAAAAGGCGAAAGCGGAGCGGGGAAAACCCAGCTTGTCAACCATTTTGAAAAACACTTAAAGGAAAACGGTGTTTTTCTTTTGCGTGGAGAATTTGAAGAAAATGGAGGGCATCAGCCTTATTATCCAATAGTTTCTGCTTTCGAAGAATACTATAAATATATGTCTAAAAGTGGAAGAGACTTAAAACCACTGCTTAAAACGCTAAAGAACACATTTGGCCGAAACAGCCAAGTGCTTATTAACATGTTTCCGTTTATGGAAGAGTTTATGGGGCGTCAGGAAGCCTTGCTTCCTTTGAATTACTCCGAAAACCAGGAAAGAACTGAGCGTGTATTTAACTCGCTTTTAAATATTTTTGCTGGCCCCGCTTCCCCTGTTGTCATCTTTCTAGACAACGTTCAGTGGGCTGATTATGAAAGCCTACATTTGTTTTTGTCTGCTCTGTCTGATAAAAACCTGAAACATATGCTTGTTATATGGTCTTTAAGGAATGATTCCTTTGAGAATTCTGATGTAAACTCAATACTTGATAAGATTAATAAATCGCCAGTGAGCTTAACGACAGTTGATATTAATTTCTTTGATAGAAATGATGTTCGTATTGTTATTTCTGATATGTTCCACAGCGCTATTGATAAAACAAATGAACTGGCAGATTATATTTGCGAGGTGACCGGCGGCAATCCTTTGGAGATTTCTTATTTCCTACGTTTTTTATATGATCATAAGCTTTTACGTTTTGATATATTAAACGACGAGTGGATTTGGGATATAAACAGCATAAAATCCGCAGACCTTAAGCTAGATATGGATGATGAAATCGTTTCTTCGATACGTTCTTATAGCTCTGAGCTTCAAACTCTTTTGTTTTTCATGGCAAATTGCGGAATGTCGTTTACGCTTGAATACCTTCAGATTTGTTCCGCTAAAAAGTTAAGCACAAAAGGGTTCTTCAAAAACATAAGAAAATTTGTCTTAGACAACTTGATTTCATACAACTCGTCAACAGATGTATTTTCTTTTATTAACAGCAGAATAAACAAGCTATGTCTAAGCTTTATGGATCAAGAAACCAAAGAATCCATGAACTACAGAATAGGCCAGAATCTTTTGGAACATTTTCATACAAGCAAAAAAGAACTGTTTAACCATTGTGCAACCATAGCAGGGCACTTAAATATCGGAAAAAAATACCTTGAAACCGATGAAGAAAAAATGCAGTTTGTTGAAGTAAACCTTATGGCGGGCAATAAAGCCTTTAACGGTGCTGCGACATCGCAAGCAATAAGATATTATACAAGCGCGATTGAATTTTTAGGCGATAAACCGTTTGAGCGTAACTATAAATTTGCGTTTGAACTATTTTTAAATTTGGCTCAATGCTATTTCTCTTCCGGGAACCTGGAAAAATCCTCACACACCTATGACCTTATGCTTGAAAGCATTACTGACGATGCAGATCGTTTTACTGTGTTTGACAGAAGGATAGAACAATTTTTTGGAGCGTTTGACCATGCAACAACGATTACGCTTGGAGAACAATATTTAAAACATTCCGGGCTTATACTTGATGAGAGCACTGATACTACAGAAATTATAGCAAAGGAACGTGAAGAATTTCTTGCTAATCTGGAGAATGATGACTTTGATATCTTTCTTTCGATAGGATACGCAAAGGATATTACTATGCTTCAAAACGGAAGCATTATGTCATTCTTTGCTGCTTCTATGTATTTGTCTAATCATCGCCTTGGGGAATATTATATCCATAAAATCTATAACCTTGCTCACGAACATGGGATATTCTATCATTTTAAAAAGGCTTTAGAGGTTATTGCCGTTATACTTGCGGATGCAGGCCAACCAGAGCGCGCAAATAAGCTGACGGATTTGTGTTTGAAATATGCTGACAAGTATAATATGCCAAAATCAAATATATATTTGTTCCACGGGGCATCTATTTCTCATTGGCTAAACCCTCTTGATGAAACAGTTAATGCGTATGAAACATGCAAAAGATATTCAAGCGCAGAGGGAAACTTGTATACAGGTTCATTATGCGATTATGTTTTGTTCGATGTTTATGCATATACAGGGGTTAACATCATTAAATTTTCAAGAGAAGTTAAGACCGCTATAGCATTTGCAGAAAAAGCAGGCTATCCTCTCGCTATCGCATTGTTTTCATCAGTTTATAACCAATACACTAGAAACCTGCTGGGCAGAACACATTCGACGGATTCGTTTGACGATAAGTATTTCAATGAGCAAGCATTTGAGAAGGAATTCAAGGAGAATGAATTTGTTCTTGCATATTTTTATTCATACAAGCTATATGCATTGTGTATACATGGGCACTATGAAGAGGCTCTTTGCGCATTCGAACGCCTAAATAAGATTATCGGCGCATTAGGAGCATGTATCCCGGTTGTTCAAAACAATTTTTATCATTCAGTGGCTCTCGCAAGGCTTAGCCATACTTATCCTGAAAGAAGGGATGAATATATCTCTATAATAAAGAAAAATCAAGCCATAATGCGCAAATGGGCGCAACAATGCCCGGAAAACTTTATGCATAAATATATGATAATCCAGTGTGAGCTTGCCATGCTTGATGATAGCAATACGCAAAAACCATTAAATCTATATGCTGATGCAAAAAAGCTTGTTGAGGGTAGTAAATTTGTGTTAGATACTATTATTTTAGAAGAATGTATGTTATTGTATTGGGAGAGAATTGGTGTCGGGCTATACAGCGATTACCACAGAAAAGAAGTATGCAGAATGTGCACAGAGCTGGACATACGAATAAGATTATATTCTTATGACACCCCGGATAATAACGATAATATGCCTTCAAAGTCGTCTGCTTCTGTTCATGCTTCTTCATTATATTTAAGCAACAAAAGCCTTGATGCAGAAACCATCCTTAGCATAATGACAACGCTTTCGGACGATATGTCTATAAGTGGTGTCAGCGAGCGTTTTTTAAATTTTATGGTTCAAAACAGCGGATCCAATAAAGGATTCTTTGTAATAAAGAATGAAGAAATGACGGCTCTGGAAGCCGTGTTTGATTCGGAATCGCTTATTAAAGACGATTATTCCATTAAGCTTGGGGAAAGCTTAGACAATGCAGACCCAAAATATATTCCCACAAATATATTAAAAAACGTGTTAAAAAAAGAAACAACCATTGTTTCCCATTCTTCAAAAGATAATTATCTATTTTATATAGACGACCTTTATATAAGGACAAACGTGCCGGAATCCTTTGTTTGTATGTCAATTATCGCAAGGGAAAAGCTTGTCGGTGCGGTTTATCTCGAAAACACAAAGTTGCCTGGGGTTTTCACTGAGGACAGAATAAACGTGCTTATGGCTATTTGCAGCCAATCCGCAATATTAATAGAAAATGCTGTATATTATAATGAAATCTCAACCTATGCCAAAACCGTTGAAATACGGCTAAAAGAGCATATAAGCCAGCTAAATGCGCTTATTGCCGGGGTCGCTCATGAAATAAACTCGCCTGTCGGTGTTTGCGTAACAGTAATAACGAGAATGCAAGAGCTTGCTACGGAGATAGACAAAAAGTTTAAAGATGCAAAGCTTAGCAAAAGCGCCCTGGGAGAATTTTTGGATGAAACGATAAAGGGGCTATCCATCAGCATCGGAAATATAACGCGGGCAGCAAACCTTATACAAAACTTTAAAAAGGTATCGGTTGATCAATCTACTGAAGTTTTTGAGGAGCTAAACCTTAAAGATACATTAAAGATGATTGCGGAATATATTCGCCCGGCTGTAAAGAAACAAGTTGATTCTATCGAAATTATAGCGCCGGACGATTTGAGAATATATTCCTGTTCCGGAACCTTGACGCAGATATTTACAAATCTTATTATGAATGCAAAGCTCCATGCTTTTGACGGAATGGAAAAAGAAGGATGCAAAATCACTATAAAAGTCGCGAACCTTGGAGACCATGCCCAGATTGTTTTCACTGATAACGGCCGAGGAATGTCTGAAGAACAGCTGGGAAAACTATTCCAGCCGTTCTATACAACAAAGCGCAATGCCGGCGGCAGCGGCCTCGGGGCTTATATAATACTAACACTTGTTACACAAACATTAAACGGCACTGTGCGTTGCGTCAGCTCTCTTGGCAAAGGCACAAGCTATATTATAAATCTTCCGTTTGATATAGTGCGTTTTAATAAATAAATCTACAAAAGGATAAAGGAGAAACAGCCGTTTCTTTCGGAATATTACAACATAACTTGGGAGGTTTTGTATCAATGTCTGATGAGATGGATTTTTTTATGGAAGATGATAGCGAGGATGTGGCCCAGCATACAGGCCACTGGAACATTTTAATTGTCGATGATGATGCCGCAGTTCACGAAGCGACGAAGTTTGCACTCTCCGGGTTCACGTTTTTAAACAAGAGCATTCGGTGGCTGGATGCATACTCATCTCAGGAAGCAAAGGAAATTCTAAAGACCGAAACAGATATAGCCCTTTTGTTTTTGGATGTCGTTATGGAAACGGATGATGCCGGGCTAAAGTTTGCGTGCTGGTTCCGTGATGAAATGATCAATCCCTCCACACGTATTATTTTAAGAACGGGGCAGCCGGGCCAAGCTCCGGAGCGCCAGATTATCGTTAATTATGACCTGCATGATTATAAAACAAAAACCGAGCTTAACTCAGATAAGCTCTTTACGACAACAGTCGCTGCTTTAAGAGCGTATTACGATATGCATCGTCTTGAAATGACGCGCGCCGGCTTAGAGGGGATAATAAGCGTTTCTGGGGATTTGTTTCAAATCCAATCTATGTACGAATACGCAAGAAACGTCCTTAGCCAAATAAGCAGCATACTGGACATAAGAAGCTCCGGCATTATTTGCGCACAATCCACTGCCCATGGTAATTGGGAAACGCTTGCAAAGGTTGGAGACTTTAATACATCATATGACGATATTATATCCATCATAACAAAATCAGAAAATATAGATACAACCTATAAGGAAAACGAATATCTTATTAAAATTATAAACACAAAGCATAACGTTAAATATGCCATATATCTTGAACCATCTGATATCCTTACTGATATTCAAACAAAAATGATAATGATGTTTTGTAATAACATCTCTATCGGCTTAAACAATATCAAGCTATATGGAAGCCTAACTAATTCTCACAAAGCAACTGTTATGTCGCTCGCTCAAATAACTGAATTTCGTGATAAAGATACAGGCGAGCATATATTCCGTATTGCCCGCGGCACAGAGCTTTTGGCAAAGGAGCTTTATGCAAGAGATTTATATTTAAATGAGCTTAATAACAACCTTATTGAAATCATTGGGCTTTCATCAACTCTGCACGATATAGGAAAGGTTGCTATGCCTGATGAAATCCTTTTAAAACCGGGCGCACTAACACCTCAAGAGTTTGAAATAATAAAACAGCACTCCGAAATCGGGGGCAAGGTTTTGCAATCGGCTATAAAATACGCCGGAGAAGACGTGGACTATCTTGAGGCAGGCAGGCGTATTGCTCTTTATCATCACGAACGTTGGGACGGAAAAGGTTATCCGGCGAAAAAGGCGGGAACTGATATACCTATAGAAGCCAGAATCGCAAGCATAATTGACGTGTTTGACGCACTTTTGAGCAAGAGGTGTTATAAACCGGCATTTACTCTTGATGATTGTTTAAGTATTATAAAAGAAGGCAGCGGAACAGCGTTTGACCCGGTTATTGTAGACGTATTTTTGTCTGTTTATAAAAGGTTGCTTTCATAACAACACCAGAAATTAAAATTTATAAAGTGAATTTCATCTATAGAAGTAACAACTTAACTATTCATTCAAAGCGGCTCGTCTCTTTAAGTTTTTCGCCTATTTAGGCGAAAAATCTTTGGCCGCTCACCTGAATGAACTTGCGTTAATTGTTACTATTTAAATTAAAATTCACTATAAAAAGAAAGGTGATGTTTTATGGATGTTAGAAAAAAACGTAACGCTGTTTTAAGATTGTTGGTGGTTTCTGTTGCGTTCTTGCTTGTGTTCGCTTGTTCCTTGGCAACAGCGTTTTCCTCTAATATTAGTGTCCTCTTAAACGGTTCTCCTATCGTATTTGATCAATCCCCGATTAATGACAATGGCCGGATTCTGGTTCCTATGCGTGCTATTTTTGAAGCCATGGGCGCAACGGTGGATTGGAACGAAAGCACGCAAACCGCTATTGCAACAAAAGGTAATACCGTCATTACTATGAAAATCGGCAACAACATACTTATAAAAGATGGCCAAGGCATCTACCTTGATGTTGCTCCAAAAATTGTTAATGGAAGAACACTTGTTCCTGCAAGAGCCGTTGCGGAAAGCTTTGGTGCATCTGTGGAATGGAACGGCAAAACCAATTCGGTCATTATAACAGCATCCAATGTTCCTCCAAGACCGGCTTTATCTATCAACAAGACTATTTTAGGATATTTAGGCAAAACATACGCCCAGCTAAAACAGCTATGCGGCGGGATAGACAACAATCAGCTTATATACGGTGGAACGCCTTATACCGTTTTTAACAACGGTGTTATTGCGCAGTATAAGGATTATAGTTATGATAAAGTCGCAGAAAAATTTTTCAAAAATAATGAACTGCCGGACGAATTGGTGAGCAACTGGATATTTGTGCCGATAGACATATCTTTCGATAAACAAGTCGTAACCTTCGATGAGATCAAGTCGTCATTTAACGGTGTTACGAATTTGGAGAAGAAAGCGATAACAGACGAAAATGACGAAACAGAAATTTATGGCTATTATTATCAAGCACAATTCAACTATAAAGACGCTTCTGTCTCGGAAAAAACTTTTAAAATCATAATAAACTTTGAAGCTAAAAACAACGGCTATGAAGCTACTGGTCTTAGCCTAATCTTTGCTGATTAATCAACTGCTACAAAAAGCTTATGAAAATCATTTTTATGAAAGAGGTTTGTAAATAAGTTATGGATATAACCAACAACGTGCTTTTATTGATTTTTATAGTGATTTGCATGGTTGCTGTTGTTACAGTGTTTATTAATAAAAAAGAGAAGCTTTATGTTAAAGAAGCTTTTATAGGTGACGGCAAGGGTTACGCCATAGCGTTGATTATTATTGCAGCCATTGCTATATTCGTTCGAGTTTGGCGCTTTGGAGAGATTCCCGGCGGCTTTAATCAGGACGGGGCAATGGCGGCTGTTGATGCAAAAGCTCTCGCTGACTATGGAACAGATCGGTTTGGGATGCGCTTTCCTGTTCATTTTACGGCATGGGGCTATGGCCAGATGAGCGTGCTTGCATCTTATTTTATGGTTCCGTTTATAAAGCTGTTTGGCCTTAACGAAATAACTGCACGGCTTCCACTGCTTATTGCAAGCATTGCGGGATTGGCTGTTTTGTTTTTGTTTATAAAGGAAATTACTAAGGACAGGATTATTACGATTATTATCTTCGCCTTCTGCGCCATAAACCCTTGGCATATAATGCAAAGCCGCTGGGTTTTGGATTGCAACCTGTTTCCGCATATTTTCCTGTTTGGCTTATATTTCCTTAATAAAGGCATACACAAAAAAATATATATTTATATATCTATGGCGTTTTTTGCGCTTAGCCTGTATTGTTATGGTATAGCGCTATACAGTGTGCCTGTTTTCCTGCTTTTTATGTGCTTGTATATGCTTTGGAAAAAGTATATAAGCCTTAAACAG
The DNA here is from genome assembly GCA_964449985.1 of uncultured Defluviitaleaceae bacterium. GTDB lineage: Bacteria > Bacillota > Clostridia > Lachnospirales > WRAX01 > CAYVCG01. The sequence goes on along the minus strand of CAYVCG010000009.1, from coordinate 1,453 downwards.
GCAGGCATTGCCTTAGCTGTTTTTACTATAATCTCTCTGCCTATCTTTGCAATGGTTTTTATAAACTTTTTCAGGCTGGAGACGATACAAACGCCGTTTTTAACTATCCCATTCTTTCCTGGTAGCGTTCGCTCAAAAGACCTTTTGTTTTTTAGCGATTCGCCACTGAATGATTTATTGCAAAACGTTAAAACCTTATTTGATGTTTCGATTTTACGAGCCTATGATGGCTTGCCATGGAACGTCATACCAAAGTTTGGGGCATATTATATCCCCACACTGCCGTTCGTTTTTCTTGGCCTGTTTGCAATAATAAAAAAAATTAGAGAAACCAAGGATAATTTCGGCTTAGTATGTATTATTGGGGCTTTGGGTATTTCTATTTGGGCAGGTTTGATAACTAAGGTAAATATTAACCGCATAAACATTATTTTTTATCCATTAATAATTATCGCTGGCTATGGCATTGCTTTTGCTATTAAAAACAGGCGTTATTTATCAATATTTCTAGTTTCGGCTTATTGCTTTTTGTTTGGCATGTTTTCATTCACATACTTTACAAGCTATGCAAAGGTTTATGATCGATGCTTTTTTAAGGATTTTGGCAACGCCGTCAAATACGCAAAAACTATAGATTGTGATACGTATTATATAACGGCTTATAGCCAGTTTGAAACCTCTGATTATGTTAGCGAGATTCTAACGCTGTTTTATCACGATATAGATGCAAAATATTTTCAGGGCGAGAAGCAGCTCATAGGCCCCGAAGGGGATATAAAGCTTCCATATAACGAACGCTATAAATATTTTACTGACAAAAACATTGAATACCACTCAGGTGATTGCGTTTATGTTCTTAGGGATTCTCAAAAACAACTGTTTGATGAAGATAAATTTTCGTTTTTTGAGTTTGGAAATTACTATGTTGCTGTTAGCAAATAACTTTTAGTTATGCTATTATATAAAAAACATTTATTGCCCCTGTACTTAATAATAAGGCGCAGGGGTTTGCTGTTTTTAGGGATTGCAACAAGCTTCTAAAAGCCGCTATTTGTCTTTATTCCCCATTGATTTGTCTATTGACAAAGGTATTGCTTGGACGTATAATTCTAGTTGGTGAACAAAGGCGTTCATTAAATAGTTTTAGGTAAGAGGTGTTGTTATAAGTAAACAAATCGTTTGCCCCAAAATCCCTTGCCTAGCTCTGTTTAATGGGCGCTTTTTAAAGATGGCAACGGTGCATAATTCACATTTTTGCGTAAAAGTTAGCGCAAGCGGCGGGACTTGCGTTCCCGACCACCAATTTTGGCGTGTTTTTCGCCAAAATGGAATGAGGGAACGCGTTTTGTACCGCAACTTTTAAGCAAAAATTACGTTTTGCACCATTGCAAGATGGGTATTATTATGAATTTAGTATGCGGGGCATAAAATATATATAGGAGAGTTATTATGC
>CAYVCG010000008.1:7804-47429 GCA_964449985.1 uncultured Defluviitaleaceae bacterium | reverse complement strand
GTTACAGAGGTTATAGATGAGCCAAAAACGATTATTCCTGAAATTAAGCCTCCGAAAATTGAAGGCAACGTTATTGAAGCGCCATTAGTAGGAACGTTTTATAAAAGCGCCGCTCCTGATAAGCCGCCGTTTGTTCAGGTTGGCTCAAAGGTGAAAAAGGGCGATGTTTTATGCATCATAGAAGCTATGAAGGTTATGAACGAAATAAAGAGCAGTTATGATGGAACGGTTGCTGAAATACTCGTTGAAAACGAAGATATGGTTGAATATGGTCAGCGTTTGTTTGTTATAGCTTAGAGGAGGGGTTGTTTTATGGATGTTATGCAAATAATGGAGACAATACCCCATCGTTACCCATTTTTATTGATAGACAGGGTTTTGGAGATAGAACCCGGCAAGCGCATAGTCGCTATGAAAAACGTCACAATGAATGAGCAATTTTTTCAGGGGCACTTCCCTTCTCAACCGGTTATGCCGGGCGTTTTGATCGTTGAGGCTATGGCTCAGGCTGGTGCGTGTGCTGTTTTATCGTTGGAGGAATATAAGGGCAAAATTGCTTATTTTGCGGCTTTGGATAAGGTGAAATTCCGCTCGAAAGTCGTTCCCGGCGATACGCTTAGGTTTGAGGTGGAGATATTAAAACTTAAAACGCTTGCAGGCGTAGGCAAGGGCATAGCATATGTTGGGGATAAAAAGGTTTGCGAAGCAGAGCTTACTTTTATGTTTGATTAAAACAAAAGCGTATGGGGGTTTCATATGTTTAATAAAATCTTAATAGCAAACCGCGGCGAAATAGCGGTTAGAATTATTAGGGCGTGTAAAGAAATGGGCATCCAAACGGTTGCTGTTTTTTCCGAATGCGACAGAGACGCCCTTCATGCGCAGTTAGCGGATGAGGCGGTTTGTATCGGCTCTAACAGAGCGAGGGACAGCTACTTAAACATGCAGAACATAATAAGCGCCGCGTATAAAACAAAGGCGCAAGCAATACATCCGGGCTTTGGATTTCTTGCGGAAAACAGCGTTTTCGCTTCTATGTGCGGCGAATGCAACATAAAATTTATAGGGCCAGACCCAGAAGCAATAGATCTTTTAGGCAACAAAGCCAACGCCAGAAGGCTCATGATTCGGGCAGGCGTTCCTGTCATACCGGGTAGCGATGGAGCTATTGAATCCGTGGAGGAAGCAGGGGAGTTTGCCAAGCAATACGGTTTTCCTGTTATGATAAAGGCATCTGCGGGTGGCGGCGGAAAAGGTATACGTATCGTTCATTCTGAGGACGATTTAGAAAACGCTTATACCTCCGCTAGAAACGAAGCAAAAGCCGCATTCGGTGATGATACAGTTTATATAGAAAAAGTAATTACTGATGCAAAGCATATAGAAGTGCAAATACTTGCTGATGAGCTAGGCAATGTGGTGCATCTGGGCGAGAGAGACTGCTCTATGCAAAGAAGAAACCAGAAGGTTTTGGAAGAAGCCCCGTCCATTGTTATATCCAGCAAGGTTCGTAAAGCCATGGGTGAAGCGGCTGTTTTGGCAGCAAAAGCGGCGGGTTATAAAAACGCAGGAACGATAGAGTTTTTGTATGACAAAACTGGAAAGTTCTATTTCATGGAGATGAACACAAGAATACAGGTGGAACACCCTGTAACAGAAATGGTTACAGGTATTGATATAGTAAAAGAACAGATACGCATTGCAAACGGCGAACGCTTGAGCCTGACTCAGGACGATGTTACGATTTATGGCCATTCCATTGAATGCAGAATAAATGCCGAATGCCCTGATCGTGGTTTTGCTCCCTGCCCGGGAATGATTGATTATTTATTCCTTCCCGCAGGTAATATGGGTCTTAGAGTGGATAGTGCGGTTTTTGCAGGATATACAATCCCGCCATACTATGACTCCATGATAGCGAAGGTTATAACCCACGCTCCAACTCGGGACGAAGCAATAGCAAAAATGAAACGAGCTTTGAGCGAATTTGTTATAAAGGGTATAGAAACAAATATTGATTTTCAACTTGATTTGCTTAACAATGAAGTTTTTGTAAAAGGTGACTTTGATACCAATTTTATTTCCAGGATGTTGGGGGTTTGATGTAATTGAACCTTTTTAAAAAGAAAAAATACGTTTCGTTAAATATTAATGTGCAAAAAAACGACCAACAGGACGATGTTTTAAACGAGCCGATTATTCCTGACGGTTTATGGGTAAAATGTATTTGTTGCGGAAAGACTATATATAAGAAGGAATTGGGAGTGTATTCCGTTTGTCCTAGCTGTGGCGGATGTTTCCGTCTTGGCGCTTATGAAAGAATCGCTTTGACGGTGGACGAAAACACATTTACTGAGATAGACTCTGGTTTATCTTCCAAAAACCCTTTGGATTACCCGGACTATGAAAACAAAATCAAAAAGATTAAGCAGATCACTGGTTTGAACGATGCTGTTGTTTCCGGCGTTTGCGAAATCGGTGGTGCAAAAAGCGTTATTTGCGTTATGGATTCCAACTTTATTATGGCCAGTATGGGTTCGGTTGTCGGAGAAAAAATTACTAGGGCTTTTGAACATGCAATTGAAAACGAACTTCCTGTTGTTGTTTTCACAGCATCCGGCGGAGCCAGAATGCAGGAAGGCATAATATCGCTCATGCAGATGGCGAAGGTCAGCGCGGCGGTAAAACGGCATTCGGAAAAAGGTCTTTTGTATGTGACTGTTTTGACTGACCCAACAACAGGCGGCGTTACTGCCAGCTTTGCTATGCTCGGCGATATTATTTTGGCAGAGCCAAAGGCGTTGGTCGGTTTTGCGGGAAGGCGCGTTATTGAACAAACGATAAGACAAACCTTGCCGGATGGCTTCCAAACAGCAGAGCATGTTTTGGATCATGGCTTTATAGACGCTATTGTAAAGCGCGAGGATATGAAGAAGACTTTGAGCCATATTTTGGCTTTGCACACGCAAAATAATGTTGACGGAGGTGTTGCAAATGAGTAACAGCGCTTCCGACATAATTAAAATCGCAAGAAAACTGAATCGTCCGTCTGCGCTGCAGTATATTAAACATATATTTGACGGCTTCATAGAGTTTCATGGTGATAGGAACTTTGCGGACGACAAGGCTATTGTGGGTGGCATAGCAACGCTTGATGGTATGCCTGTTACTGTTATCGGCATACAAAAGGGCCAATCCACAGAGGAAAATATAATGCGGAATTTTGGTTCGCCTCACCCTGAGGGTTACCGCAAAGCGCTTCGTCTTATGAAGCAGGCAGAAAAGTTTAAACGCCCGGTTATAACGTTTATAAACACATCCGGCGCGTATTGCGGCGTTAGTGCAGAGGAAAGAGGCCAAGGCGAGGCAATAGCGCGAAACCTTGCGGAGATGTCCGGCCTTAGGATACCGATTATTTCCATTATTATCGGAGAAGGCGGCAGCGGCGGAGCGTTGGCTCTTGCTGTTGGAGACAGGGTTTGGATGCTTCAAAATTCTATTTATTCTGTTCTTTCGCCGGAAGGTTTTGCCAGCATTTTATGGAAAGACAGCTCCAGAGCAAACGAAGCCGCCGAGGTTATGAAGCTTACAGCTAAAGACTTGTTCAAACTAAAGGTTATTGACAGAATTATTGAAGAGGCGCAAGGCGGCGCTGATAATGATTTTGAGCGTACCGCAGATATTTTAAAACATGCTCTTTTAGAGGATATTCTTATATTATCCGGCAAACAACCGGAGCAACTGCTTAATGAAAGATACGACCGTTTTCGTCAGTTTGGAGATTTTTATGAGGAATAGTGCTTTAATGCAATATGCTTTTAAAAAACAATCAACATAACGAACGAGGAGGTTTTTTATGAATTTAAAAGGTAGCAAGACCGAGGCGAATTTATTGGCAGCTTTTGCGGGTGAATCTCAGGCTAGAAACAAATATACTTATTATGCAAAACAAGCCAGAAAGGATGGCTATGAGCAAATAGCCGATATCTTTGAGGAAACTGCATATAATGAAATGCAACATGCGAAAATTTGGTTCAAGCTTGTTAAAGACGGGCATATTCCTGATACTGAAATTAACCTAAAAGATGCAGCTGAAGGTGAGAACTTTGAGTGGACAAAAATGTATGAGGAATTTGCAAGGCAGGCAAAGGAAGAAGGGTTCGACAAGATTGCTTTTCTGTTTGAAGCTGTAGGTAAAATAGAAAAGACTCATGAAGAGCGATTTAATAAGCTTTTAGATAATATCAACAATGACAAGGTCTTTAAAAAAGATCAAAGCGAGGCATGGGTATGCAAAATATGTGGGCATGTTCATGTGGGTGATAAGGCTATTAAGGTTTGTCCAGTTTGTGGCCATTCACAGGCTCATTTTGAGATAAAAGTGGAAAATTATTAGAATTTTGGGCGGTTTTTTACCGCTCTTTTTTTATTTTATAAGCAAATTGTACTATTTTTTAAAGTAAACACAAAAAATTTAATATATTTTTTTAAATAATACTTGATTAATCATATTAATGTATGGTATTATATATACAAAAGGGGGGTTCCCCTATATAACACCATGTTTTTTGCTAGACGTATTAACATTTTGAGCTGTCGTTTGATAGCAAGTCAGGATTTCAACGTTTTTTTGATAATATGCGCTAAGTCCCCCGTTTAGTGCATTTTTTCAAAACATTGCATTTTCTGGTTTGCCATGTTGTTTTGCCGCAAGGCAAAAGTGATCAAATGACGGCTTAGTAGCAGCTTTCTTGTTAAAGAATGCCCACTATTAGATGATTAGTGTTATCGTTGGGCGTTCGGATTGTTGAGTTATTAGTTGCTACAATGAATAAAATTTTTTTTGTAGTGACAATTTAAGGAGGCGATTCATTAATTAGGAAAGTTGTTAACGTGTTTAATGTAAGCATTAAGCTAATTAAACCATTATTTTAAAACTGAAGTTTTTTGTGCACACAAAAAAATCCAATTTTTTGAAGAAGGCGAGGAAATAAAATGAAAAAACAAATTTTTGCTTCTTTATTGTCATTAGTTCTTATGCTTCAAGTATTTTGTTTTACTGCTTTGGCAGCAGAACCCATGATTACTTATAACGTTAATGAAAATACCGTATCTGTTTCGGCCGACGGGTTTGAAGCAAGCGAGGAAGTTTCATTAGTAGCATTTATTAATGCGGTTGATTTTGATGCCGTTGATTATTTAGATCAATATACGGCTGACGCTGACGGAGTTGTTGCGTTTACATATCCTTCCAGAATTGACTGGAATCATAAGGATAAAATTATCATCCTCCTTAACGGCGCACAATATGAAGAAACTATTTCTTTTGAGCCTGTAGTTAATATTAGCTTTAATTCCGCAGCTCAAAAACTTATTATTTCCGGTATAAACTTTGAAGCAAGTAGCGAAATTGCAATTGAAGCGTCAGTCGGAGATAAAGTTCAGTTCTCAACAGTTGTTAATGCTCTTGAAGATTATTCATTTACTTATGAGAAAAATGCAATGTCCAACTGGAAAGTTGGAGATGTTCTTACTGTTTTAGTTAACGGAGTAGAATATTCCTTTACACTTCCAGGCTCTTCTGATGGAGACCCAGGTCTTGCTGTATATGCAGAAACTGCAAAGATAACATTCAATGCATCAGCTGCAAATGGTTTATATTCCGTTAAAGCTGGTTCAACTGGTGCTTTAGGTGCAACAGGAACTCCAACTCCTACAGGAGCAAACGCTCAACCAGTATGGACATCTTCTAACGAATCCGTAGTTAAAATAGTTGGTGCTGACCGTTATGTCGCTGTTAAAGCAGGCGTATCTGTTATTACAGCAACATATCCAGCTCATCCGGATGGCACTCCTGCAAAAGCTTCCTTCACTATGAGGGTTAATCCGTAATTCATTAAAAAGAATAATGACGAAAACAAGGTTTTCCATATGGAAAACCTTGTTTTTTTGTGCAAATTTTAAGTGATACTTGACTGATAATTAAAACTAATGTATATTATGATAATAAATGTTCTTATTAGATATGGAGGTTTTTATGGAAAAACTTTGGGAAATTACTTTAGGTGGCTTGTTGGATGAAATGGCAGATCGCTTTCCCGACAACGATTGTGTTATATACAACGACCGCCCTTTTCGCCTGACATATTCCCAGTTTAGGGATTTGGTGAACGAAACTGCTAAAGGGTTTTTAAGTATCGGCATTAAAAAAGGCGATCATGTTTCTGTTTGGGCGACGAACTACCCGGAATGGGTCATAACAATGTTTGCCACAGCTAAAATCGGAGCAGTTATGGTAACGGTCAATACTAATTATAAAATATTTGAGGCTGAATACTTGCTTCGCCAATCTGATACAAGCACGCTTGTTCTTATGAGCGGTTTTAAAGATTCTGATTATGTTGGGATTATTAATGAGCTTGTTCCGGAGCTTAAAGGTTCTAAGCCTGGGGAATGGACGTCAAAAAAATTACCTTGCCTTAAAAATATAATACATATTAACAACGGCAATCTGGACGGCATTATTAACTGGTGCGATTTATATGAATCGGCAAAGAATATATCAGATGAGGAACTCATAGCGGCGCAAAAAGCTACGGACATACACGACGTTGTTAATATGCAGTATACCTCCGGAACGACAGGATTTCCGAAAGGTGTTATGCTAACGCATTACAACATCGTAAATGACGGATTTTTTATTGGGGAATGCATGAAGTTTTCTGAGAAAGATAAGCTGTGTATCCCTGTTCCGTTTTTCCATTGCTTTGGATGCGTCCTTGGAATTATGGCAGCGTTTACTCATGCAACGACTATTGTACCTGTAGAGCATTTCAACCCGCTCGTTGTTATGAAAACTATTCAGGAAGAACGATGTACTGCTGTTCATGGCGTTCCGACTATGTTTATAGCTATGTTGGAACATCCTGATTTTAAAGAATATGATTTCAGTACGCTGCGCACGGGCATAATGGCTGGCTCTCCATGCCCGATAAAGGTTATGCAGCAAACGGTTGATCAAATGAATATGCGTGAAATCACAATAGCATACGGCCTTACGGAAGCATCTCCTGTTTGTACGCAAACAACAACGGATGATACGATCGAGTGTAGGGTTTCGACTGTAGGTCGAACTTTGCCGTTTATGGAATGCAAGGTTATTGACCCGGAAACAGGTGAAGAATGTCCGCCAAACGTTCCTGGAGAGTTTGTTGTTAAAGGATTTAACGTTATGAAAGGTTATTATAATATGCCTGAAGCAACAGCGCAGGTTATAGTGGATGGATGGCTGCATAGCGGGGATTTGGCAACAAAGGACGAAGAAGGATATTACAGAATAACAGGCCGAATAAAGGATATGATTATTAGGGGCGGAGAAAATATATATCCAAAGGAAATCGAGGAATTTTTATATACCAACCCTAAGGTGCTTGATGTTCAGGTTGTTGGTGTTCCAAGCAAACAATACGGTGAAGAGGTTTGTGCCTGCGTTGTTCTCAGGAAAGATGAAGCGATTACGGAAGACGAGCTGAAAGACTACGTTCGGGATAATCTTGCGAGGCATAAAGTTCCTAAATATATATTATTCATGTCGGAATTCCCGATGACGGCCAGTGGCAAAATACAAAAGTATAAGCTTCGTGAGGAGGCTGCCCAACGTTTGAATCTTGTTTCCGATAATGAATAGTGAAAAGGAGGGCGATGTTTTATGAAATATGGTTTTTCTACAGTAGGCTGTCCGGAATGGTCTTGGGATGATATAACTACCGCTGCGTCGGATCTTGGGTTTGACGGTATAGAGCTAAGGGGTGTTGGAAAAGAAATTTATTTGCCTAAAATAAATATTTTTTCTAATGAAAATATTTCTCGGCTTAAATCAACGCTTCAACGTCTTGGTCTTTCGATTCCATGTCTTGCTTCCGGTGCATTCCTTTTCGATAGCTCTCTTGCAGATGCAGCCAAAAATGAGGTTATGGATTATATAAAGCTTGCGGTTTGTCTTAATACACCGTTTATCCGTGTGCTTGGGGATAGGGATCCGGCTCCGGGGCATGTTGATGAAGAGGCTGTCGAAAAAAGTTTGAAGGAATTGCTCCCGCTTGCGGAATCGGAAGGTATAACTTTATTAATTGAGACCAATGGTGTTTATGCTGATTCGTTAAAGCTAAAACAATTATGTGAAAGGATTAATCATCCTTCTTTAGGCGTTTTGTGGGATATACATCATCCCTATAGATACTTTGACGAAAGTGTGGAACACACATACAAAAATTTGTCAAAATATATTAAGCATGTTCATGTTAAAGATTCTGTTATGAGTGATGATAAGACTATTTATAAGATGATTGGTTATGGGGACGTTCCTGTGGCTGAGGCTTTAGAGCTGCTTAAATCAAACGGATATGATGGCTTTGCGGTTTTGGAGTGGGTAAAACGTTGGAATATGAATCTTGAGGAACCGGGCATCGTTTTGCCGCATTTTTTGAGCGCTGTATAATAAAACTAATTAATGCGCATTTGGAAATCAATCATTGGTTGCCTATGGTTTTCAAATGCGCTTATTTATGTATATCCCTTTAAAATAAAAGGGATAATATTATTGCCTTTAAGTCTTATCAATAGGTATTTTAAAACTAGAGATAAATTCGTTATAACAATCCTGGCAAATGTCGAAGCTGTGTGTTTCTCCATCAGAATCGGAGAAATACCCCCATTGCTTGTTTATTTCAAGAAAATCGGAAAAATGTGTTTTATCTTTTTTCGGAATTTCTTTGGAGCATTTGTTGCAATATATGTTAACTGCTTTTTGCTTTTTTATGAAATAGCCCTTTAAAACCTTCATTTTGCCTAATCCCCCTTGCGCACTCATCTTGCTATTGATTTATTATTTTGATTTAGTATATACCAAACACATATATATGTACACATGCAAATTAAGTTAGAAAAAATTAATATGCTAAAAAATGCGGCTTGGGTTTGTATATTTAATTTTGGAAATTTGTGTTTACTTTAATTAACTAAAATGGTAAAATTATGTCTATAAAAATAAGTAAGTGCTGAATAATCTAGCATTTACAAAATACAAGGGTGGCATTATTTATGAACGAAAGGTTAAAAAGCGAATCTATGGATATGCTGTTTGAATGCGTGCTTAAACTTGAAACGCTTGAAGAGTGTTATGCGTTTTTTGATGACGTGTGTACAATACATGAGCTTAGGGCCTTTGCGCAGAGAGTTTCTATAGCGGCAATGCTTAATGAAGGGAAAACGTATTCCGAAATCGGAGAAGCTACAGGCGCATCCACCGCAACAATCAGCAGAATAAACAGGTCGCTCGTGTATGGTTCTGACGGTTACAAAATAGTGTTTGACAGATTAAAAGGCGAGTAAGGAGATTTTTTTATTATGGATTTATTTAGTGGTTTAAACCCTATGCAAAAAGAAGCTGTTTTAACAACGGAGGGGCCCTTGCTGCTTCTGGCCGGGGCTGGTTCCGGAAAGACAAGGGTTTTGACCCATCGTATTGCATATTTGATTGAAAAGGGCGTAAGCCCGTTTAATATTATTGCTATAACTTTTACAAACAAAGCGGCCAGAGAGATGAAGGAAAGGGTCGAAAAGCTTGTTTCGGAAAATAGCGGAGTGTGGGTTAGCACGTTTCATGCTTGCTGTGTGCGTATTTTAAGGCGTGAGATTTCCAAAATAGATTTTGACAACAGCTTTACGATATACGATGCAGACGACGCGGAACGGCTTATTAAACTTGTTATAAAGGAATTAAACATAAATGACAAGCAGTTTCCGCCAAGAACCGTTATGGGTATAATAAGCAAGCTAAAGGACGAGCTTGTTACGCCTGCTGTTTATGAAAAGCAAACCGAAGGCGATTTTCGCATGAGTATTATCGCTAAAGCTTATAAATTGTATCAGAAAAGGCTTAAAGAAAGCAATGCTCTGGATTTTGACGATATTATATTTAAAACTGTTGAGCTGTTTTTATCCCGTTCAGACGTTTTGAATACATATCAGGAACGGTTTAGGTACATAATGATTGATGAATATCAGGATACAAATACGGCGCAATATACGCTTGTGCGGTTATTAAGCCAGAAATACAAAAATTTATGCGTTGTTGGCGATGATGATCAAAGTATATACGGCTGGCGTGGCGCAAACATAAGAAATATTCTGGAATTCGAAAAAGACTTTCCTGCTGCAAAGGTTATTAAGCTTGAGCAAAACTATCGTTCAACAAAAATTATTCTTAACGCCGCAAACTCAGTTATTAGCAATAATATAAACAGAAAATCAAAAAAATTGTGGACGGAGCTTGCCGAGGGCGAGCGCATAACCACATACAAGGCCGACAGTGAAGTCGGCGAGGCGGATTTTATAACAGACGTTATTTCTCAAAAAAAGGCGCAAGGTATAATCTACAGCGATTTTGCCATACTGTATAGAACGAATTCTCAATCCAGAGCTCTTGAGGATAGCCTGATAAGAAAAGGCATACCATATAGGCTTTTCGGCGGCATACGGTTTTATGAGCGGCGGGAGATAAAGGATGTTCTGGCCTATTTGCGTTCCGTTTATAACCCTTATGACAGTGTTGCGTTAAAACGTATTATAAACGTGCCAAAAAGGGGAATAGGAGACACTACGGTCGAAAAAATATCACAATACGCTGTGGAAAATGATCTTTCTTTTTTTGATGCCTTAAAGGACGTTGAAAGCATAATAAGCCCACCCTCAAAGGCAGCAAAGGTCAGAGCTTTTGTTGATATGATGGAAAAGCTTAGAGAGCTTTCTTTCGAGCTCCCTGTTACTGAGCTTATGGATAAACTGCTCGAAAAAACAGGATACACACTGGAAATGATAACGGAAAACTCAGAAGAATCAAAGGAACGGTTGGAAAACATAAGCGAGCTTATTGCAAAGGCTGCTGAGTTTGAAAAACAGTCGGAAACGCCGCTTTTGTCTGTGTTTTTAGAAGAGGTTGCATTGGTTTCCGATATAGACAGCTATGTCGAAGGCGACGAATGCGTTGTTTTGATGACCTTGCATAGCTCTAAAGGTCTGGAATTTCCTGTGGTTTTCATTTCCGGCTTTGAAGAAGGCATATTCCCAAGCTATAGAAGCACTATTTCCGGAGACATAAAGCAGCTTGAAGAAGAACGCAGGTTGTGCTACGTTGGTATAACCCGCGCTAAAGAAAAACTTTATTTGACTATGGCCAATCAAAGGATGCAGCATGGCCATACCGTTTATAACGCCGCCTCCAGCTTTTTAAAGGAAATACCGGCGGAATATTTTGATACCACTGGTAAGAAAAAGGTTGATGTGATTATGGAAGATGAGTTTGAAATAAATGAAAGCAAATCAGCCGTTGGAACGTTTAGAGCAAAAATATCTAGCGGCAACAAACCTCATGGATTTGGGGGCAAAAGCTATATGTCTCCGCAAAACATACCGGCGCCAAAGGATGGTGCGCCAGATTTTTCTGTTGGGGATAAGGTGCGACAGATTAAATATGGTATTGGAGAGGTCATCAACATTACTCCGGCAGGGGCTGATTATGAGGTTACGGTTTCATTCCCGACGGTTGGAAATAAAAAGTTTATGGCTCATTTGTCAAAGCTTGTCAAAGTGTGATGCCAAAAAAGCTTAAATAATCGAGCTTTTTTTCCGTTATTCACCGGTATGGATATGGTAATATTTTCCACGAGGTGAATCGTCATGGATATTATTAGCTTTATTTGCCGAAGCAGGCTTATGCAAAGTTATTATTTGCATAAAAATGTAGACTCAGAATATGACTCTCTGCTTAATAAAACGGAAATACCTGACAGATTTTTGAAGAATTTTTATACCCAGGTAATAAACTGTACGAAAGAAGATATTTTCGAATTATCAAAGGAATTTTCGAACAGGAAGAAGCAGGTAAGCGATAGCGCTTTTGACACTGTTGACAGGGCGATGCTTGCAGATTTGTTCAAATGGATAAGCTTTTATCATGTGTCCAGATTTATTGCAAAAAAAGGCAGGCATTTAAAAGGTAAGGAAATAGAACCGTTTATGTTTGATATTTTTATATTTGATGAGAACGAAAAACAGCGGTTTAACCATTTTAGTGGTCTTTGCAGGGATAGCACGATTGCTTTTAATGCAGAGTTCTCGGACTTTATCGTTTCTGAGATTGTGGGTTTTGAAACCGCTGATGATGAAACCAAAGCATTCGTTAATAATTTCCTGTGCAGTACGTTTGACGGGTTTTTAAAATCATTTACTCATTATGTCTCGTTAAACAGCAGGCTTTATGAAGCCGATACATTCGTTAATACCCATTGACAAGGTGATAACTATGCCTAAAACGGTTTTTACGCCACAGCAGGAGCGGGCAATAGCAACAAGGGATTGTGATTTGCTTGTATCTGCTGCGGCTGGTTCCGGCAAAACAGCCGTGCTTGTAGAAAGAATAATAAGAATAATAACCAATGAGCAAAAGCCTGTTGATATCGACAGGCTTTTAGTCGTTACGTTTACAGAAGCCGCAGCAGCTGAAATGCGGCAAAGAATATTAAAAGGGATTGAACAGCGGCTTTCTGAAAATCCGGATAGCGTTCATCTGCAAAAGCAAGCCATGCTTATTAACAACTCATCTATAATGACGATACATTCGTTTTGTTTAAGCGTAATACGTAAATATTTTTATTTAATCGATATAGACCCAAGCTTTCGGATTGTTGACGGAGCGGAATCCGATTTGCTAAAGGCAGAAATCATGAGGGATTTGTTTGAACAGCTTTACGAAAGCGATGATGAGGAGTTTTTGCAAAGTGTTTTCGGAAGCAATGATAATTCCGATTTTTTAAATCTTGTGAGCTGCTTTGGTGATAAGATAAAGGATGACGGTTTGCAGGAGTTGGCTCTAAAAATGTTTGATTTTATTCAGAGTTGCCCATGGCCGGAAAGCTGGTTATTATATTGGCTAGATAAATTGGATTTGCAAAGCATAGATGAGCTGGAACAAACCGATTGGTATAAATACTTTGCGGAAGATGCAAGGATATCGCTATCTGGCTGCTTATCGTCCGTTGATATTGTCGAAGGGCTTTGCCGCCATCCCCAAATCAATCCTGCCGCTATCCAAGTTTTGGAAGATGACAGGCAGAAGCTTACGAGTGCTATGAAATCGTTGGATTCGGGCTTTTCAGCGTTTTATCAAGCGATGGCTTTTTCTTTTGCAACAATGCGCCTTGCTATCCCCGGCAAAAAAAGCAGTGATGACGATGAGGAGACAATTGCCCTAAAACAGCTTATTTCAGACATTCGAACGGCGGATATAAAAAAGCCGGTTTCAGATATGCAGAAAAAGGCTTTGTCTTTAAGCCCAGAAGGTATCGTAAAAAACATTTCTTTCAGCTGTGCGAATATTAGGACGTTGTGCAAAGTCGTAATCGCGTTTTCAAAACGATTTTACGACGTTAAGAGAGCCAGAAATATAGCGGATTTCGGGGATTTTGAGCATTTATGTATAAAGGCTCTAACGCAGCCCGATTCCGGATTTGATAAAATATTGCCATCAATCGCAGCTATGGAGCTTCGTCAGAAATTTAATGAAGTATTAACCGATGAATATCAGGATTCTAACCTTGTTCAAGAGCTTATATTGTCGCTCGTTTCCAAAAATAGAGATGCGAGAAACCGCTTTATGGTGGGAGATATAAAACAGAGCATATATAGATTTCGTATGGCAAATCCTGAGTTGTTTCGTGAAAAGTATTATTCCTATGGCACGAATGAGGGAGATTTGGAGCAAAGAATAGATTTATCAAAAAACTTTAGAAGCAGGAAAAGCGTTCTTTGCGCCATAAACTTTATTTTTAAGCAAATCATGACGGATTATCTGGGTGAGGTAATATACGA
Source organism: uncultured Defluviitaleaceae bacterium (assembly GCA_964449985.1). Taxonomy (GTDB): domain Bacteria; phylum Bacillota; class Clostridia; order Lachnospirales; family WRAX01; genus CAYVCG01. The sequence continues at coordinate 33,503 of CAYVCG010000008.1, read as the reverse complement.
TGAGGATGCTATGTTGTATTATGGAGCTGATTATCTGCCGTTTGATGATGCAAACGCCGAAAAGACAGAGGTATTGGTTTTAGATACGTCAGAAACTGGAAAGCCTGATGATAATACCGATATTGATGCTGAAACTGAGGATAATACTGAATCCGTGAATGAGCAAGAAAGCGATGAAATAATAGCAGAGCTGACTAATGCAGAGCTAGAAGCCACGATGGTTGCAAACAGGATTAAACAGCTATTGGGCGCTGATAGCGGTAAACCGTTTCAAGTCACTGAAAAAGACGGTTTTCGGGATATAGAGCCAAGGGATATCGTTATTTTGCTGCGCTCCACAAGAAACGTTGCAGATGCTTATGTTCGGGCTTTGGGTGATATTGATTTGCCATCGTTTTCTGATACATCCACAGGCTATTTCGAATCAATGGAAATAATGACGATTCTGAGCCTTTTAAGAATTGTGGATAACCCGCGTCAAGATATCCATCTTATATCTGCCTTGTATTCATCGGTTTACGGTGTTACAGCGGATGAGTTGCTAAGCATTCGTCAGTGCCTTGCCCGCGGAATGTTTTATGATTGCGTTTTGGAATATACAAGGGTTTATGAAGATAGCCTATCCCAAAAGCTTTGCAGATTTTTATCAGACTTAGATAGATGGCGTAATATGGCCGTTTATATGAGTATAAGCGAACTTCTGCAAGCGATTTATGGAGACAGCGGCTATTTTGACTACGCCGGTACAATGCCGGGAGGGGCTGTTCGTCAGGCGAATTTGCGCGCGCTTTTTGAGCGGGCTGTTAGATATGAGAAGACAAGGCTAAAAAGCTTGTTCAATTTTATAATGTATATCGAAAAGATTCAAAAGGGAAAGACGGAATTCGGCAGTGCAAAAGTAATAAGCGAGAATGAAAACGTAGTACGAGTTATGAGTATACATAAGAGTAAAGGGCTTGAATTCCCTGTCGTTTTCGTGTGTGGTCTTGGGCGGCGCTTTAATTTGTCTGACGCGACAAGCCCGGTTTTGTTGCATCAAAAGCTGGGCGTCGGGGCAGTGAGTATAGATAGCGATTTGCGCATAAAATACAATACGCTTTCACGATATGCGATATCAAAAAAGATTATTATAGAGAGTTTGTCTGAGGAAATGCGCGTGCTTTATGTGGCGCTCACGAGGGCAAAGGAAAAGATTATACTTTCGGCCTGCATAAAGGATATCGCAAGAAGGATTGATGTTATAAAGAGGTATTCATGCGATGGCAAACCAGCTGTTAATCCGTATTTTTTATCTAAGAAACGCTGTTTCTTTGATTGGATAATAAGCGCTTTGTTAAGGCATAGGGATATAGTTAAACATCTTTCGGTCGAAACAGAAAGATGGAATGAAAAGCTTTTTAATGATGAATCACGGTGGAGTATAGCTATAAACAAAAAATCTGATTTTGTTGCTAACAGTTCTAAAGATGGCGCGGGATTCGATGTTAAACAACAGTTTGATCTAATTGATAAAGATAAGGATTATAGCGGCAGAAAAAACGAGATCACAAACAACATCTCATTCGTATACCCTTATTCCGCTGTGGCTGAAATACCATCCAAAATATCTATTTCAGAGATAAAGCGGATTAATTATGAGCTTCAAACGAAAGACAGCGAGAGTTTTTATTCGCCTAAAATTACTGATGAGTTGCGCCGGCCTGATTTTTTGCAAAGCGGTAAATCCAGAAATATTTACACCCCGGCAAGAAAAGGCGTTCTTCTTCATGCGGTTATGGAGCATTTGGATGTTTCTATGCATCATGAATATTCGGAGATAAAAAAGCTTATACATAGCCTTACTGCAAAAGGGATTTTCAGCGAGGAAGATGCACAGCATATAGACATAAAAAAAATAGAGGCCTTTTCACAGTCCAGCCTTGCGGATAGAATGCGGAAATCAAAAAATGTTATGAAAGAAATACCGTTCGTTTTAGGGATGAAACCGGAGGAAATAAATCCATCTTGGGTCGGATGCAAAAATGAAAGGGTTTTGGTTCACGGCATTATAGACTGTTTGTTTGAAGAGGAGGATGGATTTGTGCTTTTGGACTACAAATCAGATAAGGTTATGCCAAGTACGGCGGAAACAGTGCTTGAGCGGTATAAAATCCAGATAGGGGTATATAAAAGGGCTGTTTTGGCGGCGATGAACGGTCGGCTTAAACAATCCGTCATTTATTTCTTTGAGTTGGGCAGGTGGTTTGAGGTATAAATCAGGATGTTTTTCCAACAGCCAGAGGGAGTTTTTCCGAAAACCCCCTCTGCTTTTATGCTTTAAACGAAAATCAATCGTCAATTTCCTGCGGCAGACCTTTACTGAAAATCTGCTCAGCAAGGGTAACGTCGTCCCAGCCGGAACCCTTGCTGTTTAAAAGCCAGCTAAACGCCCGATTGCGTTCGGCTGTTATTTTAGAGTTGATATTGTGCGGCATAACAGTTTTTTTTGCCTTTGCAGAAACACACGCCAAATCCAATCGGTATGTAAAATCGGCATGATCCAGAATTTCGGTTTTTGGCCTAAGGGCAGCATTGTCATAAAAATCGTCATAACAATCAAATTGCAACACTGCCTTTGCGATATCCTCGCTATCGCTCATCTCATCAGGAAGCCCCAAGTCTTCTGCATATCCGAGCGCCCATGCAAGAATCCAACAAGCCTCGTATTGCCAAGTTATTTTTACCGCAGCGTCAACATCGGGGATAGTCCTATATAAAAACTGTTGCTCCGACGGCGTTAAACAGTCCAAAACCTCGTATTTGTTCAGCAAATCAACAACAGAATCACGTGCATTGTCCAAATCCGCTCCCTGCGCAACCTCACATGCATATTGTATAAGAAACATTAGAGAAACCATGCGTTCGCAAATATCGTCTTTCGAACGAAAAACCGCCTGACTGGAATCTGGCAGAACAGGCATATTTTCCACAACAGGTATGCCAAGCTCTTTAAGGCGGGATATAGAGATTTGCTTTCTAGCAGTGTTTTCATTAGTTTCATCAATCCCAACAATGTTAACGGCAATGCCATCAGCATAAATGTTGAAGTTGGCTTCAGTCCGTATTCCATTAGAGTCGTAAATAGGATTGAATTCATTGTTAAAAACAACTCCGTCTTCAGAAAGAGCCATAGCGCAAAGCCTGCCCACAACTTCGGTAATTGCCTCAATTACATTTTCTGGTATGTTTCCGTCTGATTCAAATACAATAATTGCATTTGTGCATGAAGCTTGGGTAAGTATTGATTTTTTTGTTTCCTCATCCTGATATTTTTCTTCTGACATACGGTTTTTAAGCTTATTTATTTGTTCGCAGAACTTATCCTCGGCGTTCTCATGAGTTATTATTTCGGCATTTACTATTTGTTTGGAAAACAATTTTTTATTAACTATTGTTATGTTTCCGCCAGAAATCTTGATATCAAATTTCCTGTTTCGGAATACCGTTTCAACAGCTGTTATATTGTCCTCAAAACCATGTATTGACGAATAAATAATTAACCTGTCAATAACCATTTAAGCTACCCCCTTAAATTTTAGTCCTGTGTTAAATATAAACAATTTTAGCTTAGCGCACAACCTTTGTCAATCGGGTGTTTTGCGTAAAAAAAGTTTTAACAATCCTTGTATACAGCATTAATTAAAGATGGTATAATATATTCCGAAATATAAACAGAAGTTTTTTTTGGAGGTTTATTAATGCCATTTCAAATACCGGTATTTTATACAGAGTTTTATACATCAATAGGGATATATGACTATGGCGCTCAGATGGGGCTGCAATGCCTTATAGGCGTTTCTCTTTTGGCTCTTATCTTTAGAATCGCGTTATTCATCGCTTATCAGAATATTTATGCCACATATTTGTTGCAGTCTAAAGAGATTAACGAAAAAAAGGAATTAGAAAATATAAAATTTGGGTTTTTCAGCAAGGTCGTTAAGTTTTACGTTTCCGTTGTGGAAAAAGGTGTTGTTCATCTGTCTCCCAGAGATGTTGTTGAGCGGCAGTTGGGAAGATCGCGCTTTCTTTTGCTTAACTTAAAAAGCTATAAAGGTGTTTTGGACACGTTTGAAAAAAGCATACTCCTAATAGGGATTATTTTAACGCTAACGGTGAATGAAAAAGCTACCGTAGCTGCGATTTGCGTATTTTTGTTTGTCGTCATAAAGGTTGTTGGCTTATTCTTGGATTATACAGCTGTTGAAAGCAAGATAGTTTTCGAAATGTCCAACTTTATGGAAATAGAAATCAACAAGTTTTTTGGTAAGGATCCTGTTTCGGCTATTAATCTGCTTAGGGTGGATATAAAGAATTCTATTCAGGCGCAAACGTCCGGCCTTAGAGAGACCATAAGTATGCTGGGCACTGAGCTTGGAGAGGCGATGGGAAAATCCATGGCGGCAATGACAGAAAACGTTGAAAACGCTATGACATCTGTGTTAAATCATAAAGAAATATTGGATGAGCCTATTAAAAAATGGCGCGATACAATCAATGAAGCTGTCAAAGGGCAGGATAACTTTAACAAGACGCTTGCTTCGCTAAACGTATCCATTCAGGGCGTTGAGAAGCTATCAAATATTGTTGATGGTGGGTTTGCGAAGATGTCTGGCAGCATGGGTGATTATTTTTCATCTCTTTCAAAACAGGTAGCAAGCCTGGAGAAGACGGCGGATGCCTTGTATACCAGTAATTCGAACTATATGGCAAGAAACGATGAAGTCGAGCAGCAGCTCAAATATTTAAAAACGAACCAAATTGCTTTAGAGAACAGTTTGCAGCAATACGAGCTGACATTGAAAGAAATAACATCGCAGATTGGCGAAGGAATGGGCAGGATAATTGATTTTCAGGTGCAAGAGGCTTATAATGGCATAAATGAATCTTTGCGCCAAAATCTTGATTCAATTATAAAATCCAACTCAGAGCTTATCGAACGGCTGCAAAGCGTGTTTGCCCAAATGCAAGAGCAAAGCAGGTCTGAAATGAATGCAATAATGAGCATAAAAGAGCAAATGGATATGAACTTCAAGATGCTTGGTCGATAATGCCTTGGGTACAAACGTTTGTTTTTTAAAAGAAGGTTTTTCATATGGATATAAAACAAGTTGATAATAAAAAATCGGATATACTAAAACAATTTGAATACCCTTTGCCTGTAATACAAGTCGATACCGATAATATATCCATCGAGACATCGGAGTGCTTTGAGGGTGGATTTTGTGTGTCCAATATAGGCGGGGGTGAGCTTTTTGGAACAATAACCTCCAACTCCCATGGGCTGGAATTTTCTCCGACGGAATTTCGTGGAAATAATATTAAAATAACATATAGATTTAATTTGGACATTTATAAAAAAGGCGATACAATCCATACAAGCGCATTAATAACATCAAACGGCGGAGAGGCAATAATCCCTGTTTTAATAAAAATTATCCCACCAGCCGTTATAGCAAAAGATGGAAGCCGGTTGGGCACCCTTAAAGACTTTTTGCTTTATGTAAAGAAAAGCCCTGTAGAATCACGGAAGCTGTTTTCGCAGAAGGAATTTTTGATGTGGCTGTTAAGCATGAATTATGAGCATATGGATATGTATGAGCATTTTGCCAGAGATCCGAACAAAGAACGGGCGATTGATAATTTTCTTGTATTAAATGGCCTAAAAAACAAGGCCGAAATATCCGTCATTGAAAACAGATTGTCAACAAGGATAAGGCCGGCAGAAACAGACGCCGTAACAGGCGTTATACCGCTCAGGCTTAAAGGCTGGGGCTATCTTGATGAGCGGATTGAAATTATAAACTCGAAAGATACTCCGTGGATAAAGCTTATGACTGATAGTATAACAGCAGCGGATTTTGACGAGGCGGGTTTTTTTGAAGCAAGCTATATTATTTATCCGAATCTTTTGCGGCAAAAATTTGCATCAGCAACGTTAAGGCTCGTTAACACTAATACGAATATATTCGTTAATGTGTGCAAAGAGAATCCGCTTGATTTGTCTTTATCCCGCCAGTCATTTGGTTTTGAAGACATGGGAAGAATAATCGTTATTAACAATACGTTTAAAGATATGATGCTGGAGGTTTTGGCGGAGGATACTTTCATAAAGTTTGAGGGAAAGCGGTATTTGGTGAGTGGTTATGCAGAGATACCGTTTTCTGTCCGGCTAACAGGGCTGGCGGCAGCGCAATTCGCGCTAAAAAAACAGCCTGTTTTAGAAACATTTATAACCGTAAAAGCGTATGTTGATGAAAAGCCGTTTAAAAAGGTGTTAAAAGTTTTTATCGGAGGCTTATATTTTGAAGCGTAAAACGCTGTAACCGCCCGGAGGCAAATGCATGGATGTTCTGCAAAACAAATTGGATGATATAGAGCAAAAATTTAATATAGACAAATCAAGCGAGAGCGCTATTGCCGTCGCTATGCGCTGTTGGCTTTTGTATAAGGCTCAGGGTGATAAAGCCCATCTTTATAAGGGATATCATATAAACCGTTCTGTGTTCAAAACAAATTTTGCATGTTTTGATCATTATTTCATCGATGTCTTTCTTAGCATAGAGATGGAAAATTTCGATAATGCAAAGCAGTTGCTTGATCTTCTAAAAGGCAGCAAAAACTATTTTAAAAATAACGAACCACAGAGGTTTATGCTGTATACGTTTCTTAATGGGTTTTATAACATACGCCTTGGTAAAATCCGCGCTTTTGAGAAACAGCAGAAAACCATGAATGATTTTCGTGATAATACCCATAACGGATTGTTTGATATGCTTATGGCGGTATCAGCTTATGAATATGGTGATTATAACGGAGCTGTATTACTGTTTGCGAAGGCTTATGCAAAAGGCGAACGAAGCGCAATGATGTTTGCATATCTTCTTGATTGTTTTAATAACGCCCCGGTAGACGTTTCTAAAGTGGATGACGGGATGTTTTTTGGGTTCGTGAGATGGGCGCTTAATAAAAAGCTTGATATTTCTGAAGCTGTTTTTAAATTTAAATATGCAATGGCGGCTTATTTTAATGTTTATCCAAAGCTTGTGGAAGAGGTTTATAGGCTGTATCCTCATGATGAGGTTTTGGCTAGTATTTGTTCTGCTCTTATGGAGCGGATGGATTATTCGTCATCGGCATTTTATTTTTATAAAGAAGCAGAGCTAAAACAGATTGAACTGCCGAATATTTATAACATGCTTATAAAATCCGCCGCAAATAACAATGTTGAAAACATAAGCCGTTATACACTGGATATGTTTTTTAAAACCGGATATTTGGAGGCTATGCTGCTTCCGTTTGCGTATCATCTTGTAATAACAAAGCCAAAGAATTTTGAATTGCTTGATGCATATAAAGACAGGATTATTGATTTTGCGGTTGAAAGCTTAAAAAAGGGTGAATCAGGCAGGTATTATAACAGTATTTACAGGTTTTATCTATCAGAAGCTGTTACTGCTTCTGATAAAAGCCTTATGGACTTGGCAGAAAAGATTTTGTGGGAGGATTTGTTTAAATTCAGGGTTCTTATTGAAAACGACAGTGCAAAGTATATTTGGGTGTCTGAGCCGGAGCGGAGGGACATGAATAAATATGCCATTACCGGCAAGTCGAAGGTTATAATTGCTTCTGGCCCCAGCTTTTCCTGTTGGTTTTTGGATTCTGACCAGAGGTCTTTGGTAGAAACGCCGTATACAGCTGTGAGGCTTGTGGAGAATGCAGATATCGAGCTATATAAACGTTTTTTTGGGAAAGGCATGACAAGCCCAGAGCTTATAGTCGCGCTTTCAAAGCACTATATGTCGCTGGAGGTTTTGCCGGAGGAGAGCATTGGGGTTTTTAAGCTTGCTGTGGCAAGGGCGGACTTGTCTGCATCATTTAAGATGCTCATTAGTGCAGCAACAGGGAATTATTATGCATCTTTAGGAGCTTATTCAAAAGCCGTTTCGTATTATAAGGATGTTGATGAAAATAAACTTAATGATAATTATATAGAGCAAATGCTTATAGCTTATATAAATGCGAATGATTATAAAAAAGCTGTCAGCCTTATAGTTAAAAAAGCCGAATGTATATCTGACAGAAATCTATTCTATGCGCTTAAACAAATCGCTGTGAAGAATATTTATGATAGAGACATTGCAAACGTTGCATATGAGCTTGTCTTAAAAAGCTGGTATGACAAAACGCTTGTGGAAATCATATTTTCCCACTATCGTGGAAGCCAGGAAGAATGGCAAGAGCTAAGCCGTGCGCTGTCGCATATGTCTATCGCAGAGCAAGGGCTTGACGAAATAATTCTTAAAAATGCAATAGTTATGCACCAGATGGATAAAGGTTCTCAAAAGGTGTTCCAACGTATGTTTGAGATGAACTCGAAAAATACGCTTGTTGAGGAATTTGTTGCTTTTTGCGTTTATGAAATAATAATAAACAATATAAAGCCGGAATATGAAACGATTGAAATTATGGAAAGGATGTTCTTTGGAAGCGGAGATAGCTTTATTGCATACGCTCTTTGCCATGTATATGCACGGTATGGCATAACAACGTTTAAGTCTGATGAGATTATAAAACAAGCTGTGAAGCTATGCGAAGACGACGCCTTTATTTTCCCGGTATTAAAACATATAAAAGACAAAAAATTCACAAGTGCGTATATAGAAAAGAATCAGCCTTTTATATACCATGGTTTTCCTGATAAAATAATAAAGCTTTATTACAAAACAGACAACGAGCCCGAGTTTCGGAGCAAAAGGATGCGTTATTTAAGGTTTGGGCTGTATTTTGCCCATGTGACGCATTTTTACGGTGAAAAAATAACGTATTATTTCAGTGAAGAAATGGAAACGGGCAGCATCGTTTCCAAGCAAAGTGTTGTTGAGAATTCTGATATGAAACTGTCTGAAATAAAAGATGATTCTTTTTTTGTTATTAACAACGCCCTTATTTATGAACGCCTGTTTAAATATGATATGGTTGAGGGCATAATTACAGAAAAGCTTAGGGAAAAGCCGCGTATTAAGAGCTGGATTTTATAGTGATATAAAACATGTTTTAAGGAGGGATTTTTTATGGGAACGCTAGGGCTTGATTTGGAAAGAGGCCTGTATCTCGGTATTGATTTTGGAACGACAAACTCTGTCGTCAGCATTTATAATTTTAAAGACGGTGAGGCGCAAACCATACCCATCGACGGTAGCAACATCTTCCCAACGGCTATCCAGTTTGAAACCGATCCGGAGGATGAAAAGAAGCTTTCCAGAATATTTGGAGTTCAGGCTAAAGAAGCTGCCATTATTTACCCCCAAAGCACCGTTTTGTCTATAAAAAGACTTCTCGGATCTGATGAAAAGATAACTGTTGTTGTGGACGAGGCAGAGCATGTTTTTACGCCGGAGCAGATTGCCGGCGAGATTTTGGGTTATTTAAAGCAAAAGGCTGATGAATATGCTCAAGAGGAGCTTAATATTTCCGGAGAATTTTCCGGCTGTGTTATAACCGTTCCTGCAAACTCTACGGACAAGCAAAAGCAAATGACAAAGCAGGCTGCTCTTTTGGCCGGTTTTGATGAAGAAAATATATATTTGAGGCTAGAGCCGGCAGCTGCCGCAATAAGCTATGCGATAAACGAGACAAGCGACAAAAAGGTTTTGGTTTATGACTTCGGCGGCGGAACATTTGATGCTTGCATTCTCCAAATAAAGGCGGACGAAGCTAATGAACCGAGTATCTCCATATTAAGCACATATGGCGATAATGACCTTGGCGGTAATGATATAGACAAAATCATTATGGATATGATTTATGAGGAGTTTAAAAAGCTCACTAATAATGAGATAGACCTTTTTAATGAAGATGTTGATGACGGTGTTTCTAAACGCCAAAAGAAGGTCGCTTTGGTGCGTTTGCAGCAGGTGGCAAATCAGGCAAAAGAACGCCTTTCTCAGGCTAAGAGCACGAAGGTAACGCTTGCTCCGTTTATTCAAGAGCCAAAGATTATAAACATAAATATGGAAATAACAAGGGAAGATTTTATGAATCATGCCCGCGTAAACCAGCTTGGTGATAAGCCGGAGATTTTTGATAAATTTAACGGCAAAACATTAAACGATATTATCGAAATTACCCTTTCATGTATTGACAACTGTTTGCAGGCTGCCAATATAAAGGCAGACGAGGTTGACGAGATATTCCTTGTTGGAGGCAGTTCGTCTATAAACTCAGTTGGCGAAAGAATATCCGAAAAGTTTGGCAAAGAGCCGTTTAAATCTAAGATAAGCCCTGCGCTTAGCATATCCCAAGGAGCGGCGTATTATTGTAATATGATAATGATGCCGACTGTTAAAGGGCCGGTTGTCCATGAAAAGACGATCCATCCGCTTGGGCTAGAAATCGCAGGAAGACGGTTCATGAAGATAGTGTCTCAGGGATTGGATATCCCTAAGGATGGCCTTACGATTGAAGCAGATGAGCTTTTGACGACTAATTTTGATAATGTAACGAGCATGGCTATAGTTGTTTATGAAAACGCGATACCAGCGCTAGACGGCAAGACAGAGTTCGTAAACCAAGAGGGAATGAAACGCCTTGCTGGTACATCTTTGCGCGGCATCCCGCAAGGGCCTAAGGGTCAGGAAAAGGTCAAGATTGTTTTTCATATTAGCCAAGACAATATGCTTAAAGTTATGGCAAAGAGCACAAGCCTTGACGGCGTAACAACGGAGCTTTCCGTTGATGAACTGTATTCATAAAGCGACTGATTTAGTTAGAATTGAATTAATAAGCGGTTGCAAAACATAAGCAAGGGGAATTGTGGAAATGGCAAAGTCGTCCGTTAGGGCAAGGAATGCCGGTAGTGCTGAAAATTTAATATTAAAAAAATGGAACGCCGCCGCCGCATTTATTGATGATTATGCGGCGGATAGCCTTGACGAGTTATTGCGCCTTATTAAAAAGGTTATTAGCGATAAAATATATTCGGCATCCATGTCTGATTCAAAGCTAAGCGCTTATGACGAAAGTATTTATGATTATTATTGTAAGCTTATGGGCTGTTATGCATCCGCTGTAAGTGTTTATGAGGAAAATCCATTGGAGTTTTCTGATATACAAATAAAGAATATTTATGACGGGCTTTATTCTATAATCGTATCACGCCTAAAAGCTTTTGAAGAGCGCCCACAAGCGGATGGCTCAAATCCGGTTTCCATTGAAAAAAGAGAGATTATAGCCAAGGCTTTAAAATCTTTTGACAAGGCCTTTGATTCCGTCTGTTATAAATTTAAGATGGAAAAGCAAAAAGACGTTGTGTATCATGCGAGGCGTTTGTTTTTGCAGTCTGTTGATTTGAGCAACGGTATAGAGCTTATTAATCTTATGGGTTCATGCATAGAAAAGAATTGCTTTGAGGAATTTTATGCTATTTATTGCAATACAACCGAAAGAGCCGTGACAGATATAAATGACCTTGAGAAAAGAAAGTCCGTTGATCATTATATCACTATGCTAAACGAAGAATACCAGATATTGGGTGCAATAATAAAGGTTCAGGCAGGGGTTTTGGAAAGCTATTTGGAAAACGGAATCGAGAATGAAAGCACAGTTTCGATTATAAGACAGATGCTGTATCTTCTTAGAGAAGCTTATCAGCGATATGGCAAAGAAACTGCTGATATAATATCAAGGCTAAAGGCCGCGCGGGAAAGCAAGGCGGATGAAGGGCAGACAAGCCTTGCTCAAAGCCGCGAGCAGTTTTCGGAAAGCCTTCTTTCTCATACCAGTGGTGTTTCTTTTATAAAGATTTCTGTATTTGAAGGGTTTGCGCTTTCTCTGGAAGGCCGTATGGATGATTTTTGCAAGCATATGGAAAAAGAGATAATAAACACGTTGGAGCGGATTGTAAAGAAAAATAATTCGATAAAACAATATTATGAAATAAAAAAGGTGTTTTCTCATGCCATTGTTATGGCTGATGAGATGAACGGCGTGTTTAAATCCATATTAGATTATTATAACGAAGAGGATATTAATAAAGCGCTTACATCCAGCGAAAAAGCTGAGATAATAACGGGTGTGGCAGAGACGGTTGCTATAAAGATCCAAAGCATTGATGAAAACAAAAACGAATTTAAGGCAGAGTCTGATGCGTATGCCCATGTCAGCTATTCTAAGGAAAATGATGAATTGGCCATAAGTGATACGCAAAAGAGCGAGATAAAAAACCAGGCTAGTCAATGCATGGGAGAGCTTGTTTTGCGGCTTGCTGCACTTTCAAGAGATGATAGGCGCGGTTCATTTGTTATTCGACGTATGCTTGCTGATATAGAAAACTGTGATTTGGCTTTGGAGCATAAGGAAAAGCAGAAAAAGGCATATGAAAGAAAGATCGACGAAGTGGTCAAAAAGACTGACGGTTTTGTAAAAGATTACGTTTTATTTGAAATGTCCACTTTTGAAGAGATTATGAATTATTCGGTTTCGCTGTTAAAAGCGAGCGAAGACGAAAATGTATCGGGTTTTGCTGATTTTATTTATAATAAGGCGGCAGAGCTTGACAATATATTGAAAATAAACGGCATAACGCCAATAGCGCCTGTGGCCCATGATATGTTTAATGCAAAGGAACATGAGGTGCTTATGGCGGAGAAAAACGAAGATTATAAAAAAGGCGAGATTATAAAGCTTATGAACCGGGGTTATAAAAGCGGCGAAAGGGTTTTGATAAGAGCAAATGTTATCGCTGCAAGATAGTTTTGTAAAAGGGGTGTGTATGCGAAATGAGCAGGCGAAAGTTTACGGAGCTGTTTAAAAACGGCATAAGGCAAGAGAATTATTTTATCCTTGGCCTTGATATCGGAAGCGCAACGTCTGCTATCGCTTATTTTGATCTTAATCAAAGCGCCCCTGAGATTATTGATATATCCGGCGGCTATGGAAAGCCTTCTGTTCCAACGGTTATGCAATATGTTGCGGATACTAAGGAATGGGTTTTTGGGGAATATGCCATGGCCAATCGCTCTGGGAGCAAAGATATAACGATTCTGTCGTTGGTTCAAAAGCTGGGGTTGGGTGAGTATGTTGATGTTTCCGGAAAGCCTGTTAGTGTTACATCCATTTTGGGCTTGTATATAAAAGAGCTCGTCGGAAACTGCAAAAATATAAATCCTAAGGCAGAGATAGCAGGGATTGCTGTTAGTGTTCCTGCTTATTTGGGCAAGGAGGCCGAAGCCGAGCTTTCGGCGGTTTTAAAGAGTGCAGGTTATGAAAAGCCGTTGCTCGGTTTTTTGGATGATAGGGAATGTGTTTTAAACAGGTTTTATTTTGATAGAGCTATAAAAAAAGAAACAGTAATGATAATAGATTTTGGCGCAAGAGAATTAAGGGCTGGTGTTTATGATATTTGCCCCGAAGATGATGGAAATGTCAGTGTGGACTGTCGTTCATTTTTGTTTGATAAATCGCTAGGAACAGATATTGTTGATGAAGTTGTTTCTCAAATGTTTCAGAACATATACTGCGGGCATTTTAATATACCGCCAGAGCGGCTTGATCAGCGGCAAAGGGAACAGCTTGAAATATTTTCGTATCAGCATAAGGATTTGTTGTTTAGAAAGGATATAAAGTCGAAGCCGCTTAAAATTTATTACAATTTTGCTTATCCCCCGTTTCAGGCAAGTATTTCGCATGATATGGCGCAAGAGATTGTCGGTCCATTAAAGGAATGCGTTGAGGCTTTTTTGATGGAGGCTCGCAAAACATCTGATGGCAAACGTATCGATATTAAAGATATATCGTCTGTTATTTGCGTCGGAGGCGGTTTCGAGATGTTATGGGCCAGAGAGGTTGTTTCAGAAGCATTCCCTGAATCGGAAATAGCAATTTATAAAAATCCAAAAGGTGTTACAGCCGAGGGTGCAAGCGTTGCCGCTGCAACGGAGCTTTGTGCGTTTTCCGGCAAAAAGTTCTTGATAAAGGATAAAAACAGGATTGATTATGACATTGGATTTAAAATACTGCGGGACAACAGGGAGCGTTTTACCCCGATTGTTGAGAGTAGTACATTTTGGTGGCAAACTCATCCCCCGAAGCAGTTTATACTTACAGAGCCAACAAGCCCTGCGGCTCATATACAAATGTTTAAAAGGGATAAATCCGGCACAATGACGCCGATTAAGAGCCTAGCGTTGGATGGTTTGCCGGATAGGCCTGCCGGGGTAACGAGGCTTTCCATATCCATCGGATTTTCCGGTAGTAATGTTATAAAGGCGAAGGTGCGGGATTTAGGCTTTGGGGAGTTGTTCCCATCATCGGATTATGAGCGTGAGTTTGTGTTTGATACTGAGTCCATTGTTTGATATATAGTTTGAGGTGAAGGTAAATGAATTGGGAGGAATATAAACGGAGTATTGAAGAAAAAGGTTCCCTGCCGGAAGAGTGGTATATCCTTGGCATAGACCTAGGCACGACCAACTCCATAATCAGCTATTGGGACAATACGGGCAAAAGATGCGAGCCGATAGATATAAGCAACGGCTTTGGAAAGGTGCCCTTGCCTTCTGTTGTTCAATACAGAAAAGATGAGGACGAACCATCCGGCGGCGAATGGGTTATCGGTGAAGAAGCATACCGTTCCATTAAGATTTATCCGGAAACAACTGTGCGCTCTATTAAGCGCAAAATGGGAACGAATGAAACGATAATAATAGACGGCAAGGCATATTTGCCTGAGGATATTTCGGCAAAGATACTTTGTGAGCTTGTGGAGCATTGCCAAGGGCTAAACCCAAAAGCGGAGATAGCCGGGCTTGTGGTTTCCGTGCCGTATGACTTTGATGATGCGGCGAAAAAAGCCACGATGCGGGCTTGTGAAATAGCCGGGCTTTCGGATAATCTCATTTGCCTTATAGAAGAACCAAAGGCTGCTGCTTTGGCTTATAACTTCCGGCATCAGCTAAGTGATGGCGAAAAAATCATGGTGTTTGATTTCGGCGGCGGAACGCTGGATATAACGATATTCCATGTGTTAGAAAAAACCGATAAACATGTTAAACTGCAAGTAATAAGCGAGGGCGGAGAAGCTTATCATGGCGGCGATAATATAGATGACGTTTTGATGAACAAATGCTTTGAGTTCATAAAAAACAAAACAGGGCAGGAACGTGAAGACATATCAATAGAAAACCAAATAGAGCTTGCCTTGCGTGCCAGAGAAGCAAAGGAGCGACTATCCGGGGTTAAAAGCTTCCGTATCCCGTTTACGTTTTGCATCCCGCCTTTTGTTGAAAACATAACTAGAGACCAGTTTGAGGAGCTTATCGGTGATTTTATAGAAAAGACGAGAAAGCTTGTATTAAAAGCCTTGCGGGAAACGTATACAGGCGCGCTCATACCTGATAATATAGACAGGGTGCTTTTGGAGGGCGGTTCATCACAAATGCCGTGGGTGAAGGATATGCTTATCGGCATATTCAATGACGAAACTAAGATTTATACGTCGGAACGCCCGGCGTTGGATATATCCCTCGGTGCTACGTATTACGCCGCTATGAAAATGGGGCTTTTATCCCAGCCGGAAATGGAAACGGAAAAAATGTCCGTTGAATTTGAGGTAACTGTTCCGCATGATATTGGCTTAGAAGTTACTAATGGAGTAAGGAAATCATTTTTCACGATGATAAGGCGTGGCACACCCTATGCTTTGGCTAAGAAAAACTCTATATTTACATTGTCTGGAGACAAGCCAAGCGATATGACGGAGTTTGATTTAAGAATTTTAGAGCGCATTGATAAAGAAGACAGCTTTGAAAACTGCAAGCTTATCGGCGATGTTGAGATAAAGGGCTTGCCAGAGCGACCAAGCGGAAAGACTAAGCTTAAAATAACGCTTATGGCGGAAGAAGACGGCGGTCTGGTTAAAGGCATGGTAGAGGATTTGGGCTTTGTCGAGGAAATTGCACCGAGCGGGTTTAAACAAAACTTTGCGCCGGATAGGTTTAAAAAGACGATTATATCATAGATTTTGGTTAATCACATACACGAAAGGGGAGGGCGTTTTGGCTTACTTAGGCATAGACCTGGGAACAACAAACTCAGTAGCGATTATTTATAACGATAAAAAGGACAGCCTGGAGGTTGTTAAAATTGACGGGACAGATGAAATTCTGCCCAGCGTTGTCAGCTATACGAATGATGGCGTTATTGTGGGCAACGAAGCGAAATCCGGCGCTATCATATACCCGGAAACCACGGTTATTTCTATCAAACGTTTTATGGGCTCCAGCGAAAAAATAAACATAGGTGAGCTGGAGAAAACACCTGAGGAAATAAGCTCTGAGATTTTAAAGCGGCTTAAAACCGCGGCAGAGGAACAAGCTGGGGAGACTTTCGACGAGGTTGTTATAACCCATCCTGCATATTTTAACGATAGGCAGATTTTTGCAACAAAGCAAGCGGGGCTTATGGCCGGCTTTAAAACGGTTTATTTGTTATCAGAGCCTTTGGCGGCAGCGATTGAATACGGCTTTAAACAGAGCTATGCCCAGACGCTTTTGGTTTATGACCTTGGCGGTGGAACGTTTGATGCTTGCGTTTTAAAGGTTTCTAAAGATGAAAACGATCAGGAGATTTTTCAGGAATTGTCCGACGTGGGCGATATGAGCCTTGGCGGCGACGATTTTGATTCGGAGCTGATAAAATGGATGAAGGAGCAGTTTAAAGCCCAGCATGACATTGATTTGGATTCGCTTGAGAATTCCGAACGGAAACGCGTCATCCAAAAGCTAAAGCAGGAAGCGGAACAAACAAAGAAAAAGTTATCCGGCACGAATAAAGTAGCCGTTCGTATACATCCGCTTATTATCCATGAAGGTGTTCCGAAAAATTTATCTCTTGAGATAACCCGAGAAGAATTTGAAGCGATGATCCGCAAGTATGTGGATAGAAGCCGTGATATAGTCGAGGAGGCGTTAAAACGCTCCGGCAAGGATGCTGATGAAATCTCAAAGGTAATTCTTGTTGGCGGTTCAACGCTTATACCTATGGTAAAACGTATGGTGGCAGGATTATTAAAAGAGCCGTACCGTGCGACAGACCCTGCAAAAAGCGTTGCCATGGGCGCCGCTATATACAATTATTTGATACATTTGCCAAACAGCAACGTTAAGGTAGGGCAGATAACGCGCCAAATATTCGGAACGGAAGCGGTTACTAATATCTCTACGATGGAGCGCGGGCTTATACCAATTATACCGATGGGCAGCCCAATCCCCAGCAGCTTTTCCGATGCAAACTTTGCCAGTATGTCTGGCGCTACGATGGTCAGCGTAGACGTTTATCAATGGGAAGATGGCCATGAAGCTGAAAGAAAATATATCGGAAGCGTAACGTTTACAGGGCTTAAAGGCACAACTCAGTTGGAGATAACTTATGCTATAGACGAAAACAATCTGTTTGAGGTTTATGTTAAGGATTTGGAAACAGGCAGAACTGAAAGGGCAGAGTTTGACAGAACAAAGACATCTGCTCCGCCGCCGAGGGAAGAAATGAAAGTAATGGGCGGCAAAGTAAATATCGTATTCCTTATAGACACAACTGGCAGTATGGATACGTATATAAACGGCGTTAAAGACAGGGCGATAGAGTTTTCCAACATACTAAACTCCAAGGGAGCAGGTTATAAGCTGGGGCTTATCGGCTTTGGAGATTTAAACGAAAAGGAAAAGCCGAGCGTTTATAACTTTACCGATGACATAGAAAAGTTCCAGAAGCAGGTTAAAAATATACCAAGGACATACGGAGGAGATATACCGGAATCATCCTTGGATGCGCTGGAAACCGGCGTGGATTTGCTTCGTTCCAAAGGCGCAGAGCCGGATACGAAAAATATGTTTATCCTAATAACTGATGCGCCGCCTCATGTTCCGACAAACAGCGGAAGGCACGTTGCAGATATTTGTGATATGCTTATGGATAATAACGTCACCACATACGTTGTGGCCAGAAAAGATAGAGAAAGCATAGAAGCTTATGACCCGTTGACAAAGCCTAGCGGCAAATATTATGATTTAAATGATAAGTTCTATGATATTTTGGACAATATAGCGATGAGCATAGCCGAGCTTATAAGGCTGTAAAAGGGGTTATGATTTCATCTGCTTTTTCGGGTTGGTGTTTAAATGGCTTCCAATATGTTGCTCTGCATGTCGCAGGATATGGTTTCAAAGCCGTATAGATTTAAGATGACAAATGTAAACGTATATTCGTTTGAAGAGGCTGTTTATCATTGCTACCATTATTGGAAGCAATCGGTGGACGACTTTATGTGTGACGAATTTATAGACTGGGTGAGCCGGGCGCTTAAGCTTTCCTTTATCGCAGCAAAGATTAAGGATTTAAGCGGTTTTCCCAGCCTTAGCCGTAAACTTTCGCAATTTCTGTCGTTAATAGATTATTTTTCAAATGAACAGATAGAGAATTTGCGCAAGGAAATAGCTCTTTGGGAAAACCGCAAGGAATGGGAAAAACTAAAGGAACGCGGAGACTACCTCATCAATAACGGCGATGAGGAAAAAGCATACAGCTATTACAAAAAAGCCTTGGAACATGGCGAAAATCCCCAACTTCTTAACAACATTGCCATAACGCTTCTAAAGATGGAGCGCTATAGCGAAGCAATCGAATACTTGAATCGTGCGCTTGGCATGATGCCGCATGACTACAAGCTTTTGCTGCATATTGCTGAGGCGCATTTGCTTAATAAGGATTTTGACAGTGTTAACAAAATAATCGAAACGATAAAACTGCATTACGGAGAAGCAGGCGATGTTTATTATATGTATGGTGAGTTAGTGTTTTCCTCGGGGCGATATTTTGAAGCAATATCATATTTTGAAAGAGCTGTTGAAGCTGCCGAGACAAGTACTCAGAGATGGGAATATATGTATAGGCTTTGCGACGTATATCTAAAGCTTAGATTTTATGACAAGGCTCTTGAAACACTGGATAAAATCGCTTGCAAGGACAAGTATTTGCTTAAAAAACAGGCAGAAGTGTATGTTGCTTACAACAATATCCCTGCGGCAATACGCTGTATAGAAAAAGCACTTATGCAGGATAAAAACAGCGTTGATCTCTGGACAAGGCTTGCTAGGTATTATCGTATGGATTATGATTTGACACGGGCAAACAGCGCAATAATCAAAGCGCTTGATCTATCGCCATCCAATGAGAAGGCGGGTTTAGAAAATGCAAGAATAAAAAAATCCATGGGTAGGATAAAGGAATATCAGGTTATACTTAAAGACGTTTTAGGACGCTTTAAGGAAAAATATCGAGAAAATGAGATTTAACAACCGCTTTTTGCATATAATTATGCGAAAGCGGTTTTTTTCTCTACGGGGAGGGGATTTTTTTGTTCAGGCCAAGAGCTTTAAAAAAAGGGGATACTATAGGATTATTAGCGCCGTCCGGAAATGTTGCAAGAGAACGTATTGATGCGGCGGTTGCGGCTGTAAAACGCATGGGCTTTAATGTGCGCCTTGGAAGGACATGTTATTTATCCCATGGATATTTGGCTGGTTCGGATGATGCTCGTGCAAGCGATATTAACGATATGTTCGCCGATGATGAAATAGACGGCATATTCGCTATGCGTGGGGGATACGGCGCACAGCGCATTTTAAATAAGTTGGATTATGCAATGATAAAGAAAAAAGCTAAAACTTTTGCAGGATATAGCGATATAACAGCTTTGCACGCTGTTTTTAACCAAGCCTGCGGATTTATAACATACCATGCGCCAATGCCATGCACGCAGTTTTATAAAGGTGTGGATGATTATACAATGGATAGTTTTTTAAACAATATTATGCGTGATAAGCCCGTGGGGAAAGTTTCAAATCCTCAAGGTTCGGAAATTATGTGCCTTAATCCGGGCGTTGCAGAGGGCAGAATAACCGGGGGGAATTTGAGCCTTATAGCATCGTCTATAGGAACGCCTTTTGAAATAGAAACCCGCGGGAAGATTGTTTTTATCGAAGAAATTGGTGAAGAGCCTTATAAAATAGATAGAATGCTGAATCAACTAAAGCTTGCGGGAAAGTTTTCTGATTGTGCTGGCATTATTTTCGGTGCATTTACGGACTGTAATGCAGGTAATTCTAACAGCTTGACTATTGATGAAATTTTGAATGAGATTGTTGCTCCAGAAGGCATACCTACGGTTTATAATATCGCCTGTGGCCATTGCCTGCCCACTCTTACGATAGCGATGGGTGCAAAAGTAAAGCTTGATGCCAAAAACGGAGAAATAATATTTTCATGAGCTATGCTGTGGGGGGGTGATGTTATGAACAGGGGTATTGTTGTTTCATCTTTTGCTCCGATTATGAAAGAGCCGGACGAATATTCCCAGTGCGTTGATGAGGTTTTGCATGGAATGATTGTTAATGTGGTGAGAGCATTTGGGGATTGGCTTGAAATCATAACGGATTATTATTATAAAGGCTTTTTGCATAAAAAGTATTTATTGCTTAACGAAGAAGCTTTGGATTTTTGGGAGTCTAACAAGCTGCATTTTATAAATCATTATTCTGCGGATGTACTCTCTAAGCCCGTTGTTCAAGCCAATATTATCATAAACCTAACGCTTGGATGCTTCGTAATAAAAACAGAAGAAGTATATGACGGGTATACAAAAATTATTTTGCCGGGGGGAACTTTTGGATATATTAGAAACGTATATTTAAACAAACCTATAGATAAGGAATTATACATGGATGAAAGAGTATTTCGGGAGAGGGTTGTGGAAACGGCACGCTCTTATTTGACAACGCAATACAGATGGGGAGGTAAAACTCCTTTAGGGATAGATTGCTCAGGTTTGTGCTTTATGGCGTATTATTTAAACGGCGTTGTTATATTTAGGGATTCAGAAATAAATAGCGCATTACCGATAAAAAAAATACCTCTATCGTCTATTAAATTTGGGGATTTGCTGTATTTTCCCGGCCATGTTGCCATGTATATCGGCAGTGGAAAGATCATTCATTCGTCTATAGCAAACAACGGTGTTTTTATAAACTCAATAATAGAACATGACGCAGATTATAACGCAAAGCTTGCAAAAACCATAAAATATGCCGGTTCTATATTTTAGTTGGTTATATAGTAAATTGCATATGGAACAGTAACGAAATCTATTCTCCATAAACGGCTCGTCTGTTTGCGTTTTCTACGAAAACGCTGTTGTCGCTCGCCATTTCGAACTTCACGATTTCATTACTGTTTTACTAGAAATTTACTATAGCTTTCCTTCTGTCTGCAATAAATGTTGATTTATATTGATTTGGTGTAGTAAAATGTAAGATAGAAGGAGTTGATGCACAAATGTTTTGCGTAGAATGCGGAACGAAGAATGTAGACAAGGCTAGATTTTGTGAAAACTGCGGAGCAAAAATGAGACAATCGCAGTATATACCGCCGGTTATGCCGCCAATGCAACAGCCACTGCAACCACAACCACAGCAATCACCGCAACAACCATTACCACAGATGCAATCACCCCAGCATCAAACGCCGCCTGAACAATTCGTGTGGCAACAGATGCCACAGCAGGCTGTGCACGAGCAACCGCCACAGACTATAACAGAGCAACAACAAATGCAACAACCGCCATTACAACAACCGCCATTACAACCACCACCACTACAACAACAAATGCAGCAACAGCAGCCACCACAACCTCAGTCACAACAGCTACTGCAACAGCAGCAACCACTACCGCAACAACCATCGTTACAGCAACATCAACATTCTCAAATTCCTCCACAGCAACCACATCCGCAGCCGTTATATGACGGAGATTATTACAGGCAGGATAAATTTGCTATTTGGCGAGAAATGGTCGGGCCTAATACAGAGTATTATTTCTCTGCTTTTAGGGAAGTTGCCGCTAGGAGGGAAAGTTTTAACTGGTCGGCATTTTTCTTTGGCGGTATAATTATGGTTTACAGGAAAATGTATGGAGCATTTTTTGGGTATTATTTTATTCCCCTGTTGCTTGCCATGGCAAGTGCTTTTGGGTTAACACTTGGTTTTATAACAAATAATAATACATATGCTTTAGCATCATATATAGTTTTGGCCGCTTTTGTGCTCATTTGGTTTATTATATCGTTTGTTGTCGGTTCAAAGTTTAACAGTATGTATTTTAATAAATTAAAGAGACTTATTGCAGAAAACAGGCTCGACGGCAGTCCTCATCAGCAAAATGTCGTCAAAAAGCTTGGAGGAACGGCAGCTGTATCGTCTGCGATAATGTTTATAATTATTTTGGGATTGCTTATAGGGTCAGCCTTTGCTGGTCAGTATTATGCCGGAAATATGTCTCAAACTGCTATAGAGATTATGTCCGATGCTGAGCCAGCTGTATTATAAGGGCGGAACTTGCATGTTTTTTGGTGAAAGCGTGGAGAAGGTTTTTGCACAAGACGGAATTGCTTAATTTAGTCATAAATATTGTTGGTTGACAAAATCTAAATTTCAGTTATAATTAATAAGACTGATTATTGCTAGAAATATTTTGCAGAGCTTGTATATGTTGGAACGGAATTTCAAATTTGAAAGGATAGTATGTATGTTATTTAAACGAGTTGTCGTTTTTATGTTATTCGTCTGCATATCCTTTTCCCTTATATCATGCAATTCCGATAATACAGGAAATGAATCGGGCGGAACTGAAATTGCTTCTATAGACTCTATCGATTCTCCTAGCCAAACCCCTGAACCGGGCGATGTTTTGGCCAGTGAATTGCCTGTTGCAACTGATAGCCAGCCGACTCAAACGCCGGTGGTTGACATTGCTTCGCCTACCCCACAAATTGCCGATGATGCCGTTTCACCTCATCCTTCGGAGGAAAAAAATCAAGCTGCTTCATCGAATAATTCTGAAAAAAGTTTGGACAAGCAGCAGAACAATATTAAGACAAACGAAGATAAACCATCTGATACAAGCGGCCAGTCTCAGCCGGATAGCAAGCCTTCGGAACAATCGGCGGACAATAATGATACAAACACTTTAACGGAAGAAGGCGGCGGATATATGTTTATGCCCCCACAAACCGGCGATAAAATCGCTGTTATGAAAACGAATTACGGAGATATTAAAATAAAGTTTTTCCCAAAATACGCTCCAAAGGCGGTTGAAAACTTTTTGACCCATGCGCAAGATGGTTATTATGACGGCATGGTGTTCCACAGGGTTATTAACGATTTCATGATCCAAGGCGGGGACCCAACAGCAACGGGCAGCGGTGGAGAAAGTATTTGGGGGATGCCGTTTGAAGATGAATTCCACCCGGATTTGCGTAACATCCGCGGGGCCTTATCTATGGCAAATGCCGGCCCAGGAACAAACGGAAGCCAATTTTTTATAGTTCAAAAATCTGATTTACAAGATTTTGAGCAGCAGGAGTTTGAATATGCCCTTGCAAATCAGGACGAGCTTTATGACGACGGTAAAACAAAAGTCAGCTTTTTGATGCCCCCGAAAATATGCGAATACTATATAAATAACGGTGGGACGCCTTGGTTGGATTTTGTCCATACTGTATTTGGTATGGTTTATGAGGGTATGGACGTTGTTGACAAAATAGCAGCAGTAAAAACAGACTCTAAGTCAAAACCGATGCAAGACGTTATTATTGAAAAGATTATAGTTGAAACAGTGAGTTAAGGCGGCCTATTTTGCCGCATGTGATAATAAATATTTTTTAGAAATGGAAGGATAAAAACGTATGAAGAAATTATTAGCGGTTATGTTAGTTGCATGTATGGCTTTTTCTTTATCATCCTGTAGCAGTTCGAAAGTAGCGAATTTGCCGCCAGCTAATGGCGATTATATGTTTGAGGCTCCAAAAGCCGGGGACAAAATAGCGGTTATGAAGACGAATTACGGCGAGATAAAAATAAAATTCTTCCCGGAATACGCTCCCAAGGCTGTCGAAAACTTTACAACTCATGCGCAAAACGGTTATTATAACGGTTTAACGTTCCACAGGGTTATGAACGACTTTATGATCCAAGGCGGAGATCCGGAAGGAACGGGAATTGGCGGCGAAAGCATTTACGGAGCGCCGTTTGAGGATGAATTTGCTCCTGAGGTTCGTAATGTTCGCGGTGCGGTTTCTATGGCAAATTCTGGTGCCAACACTAACGGAAGCCAGTTCTTCATTGTCCAGAACAAGACGTTAACGGATGAGGACAAGCAAAAGTTTGAAGATGCAAGCAAAAATCAAGATAAAGTTATACAGACTCTTGATGACGGAACCGAAATCGTCATGAATATGTTCTATCCATCCAAGATTTGTGATTATTATCTTCAAAATGGAGGAACTCCATGGCTTGATTATCGCCATACTGTTTTCGGAATGGTTACTGAGGGCATGGATATTGTTGATAACATAGCAGCTGTTGAAGTTGATGAAAATGCGAAACCTCTTGAGCCTGTTATAATCGAGAGTATAACAATTGAAACAGTGTCATAAATACGTGTTAAAAAAACTCTTTAAACCTACAAAATTTAAAGAGTTTTTTATATTCAAATTTACCATTAAAAGGGTTAATTAATTTTGCTTTTATTTCGACATAATATATGTATGTTAATTTTAAAAATTGGGGGCGCTTTGATGAAAAAGCTTGTTGCGGCCTTTATGGCTGTTATGTTTTTTATTCCGAATATAAACGCCTATGCGTTGACTGATAGCTATATTTTAAACGATGAAGTGAAAAATACTTATCAAGGCCGGGTTGAGGCCAGTGCTGCTATAGTAAATCTGCAATTTAATGATGTAGATGGCCATTGGGCGCAAGAAGCGATTGTGCGGGATGGTGCGCTTAACCTTGTTAAAGGTTATGGAAGGCAATACATGCCGGACGGATATGTTACGAATCAGGAAGCTCTGGCGTTTGCGCTTCGCCTTATAAATCTTGAAAATGATGCGATTACTGCCGGGGCTGAGTTGAGTGCTTCCGGGCTGATTAGACCTGATTTGCCTTCGGCTTGGGCTCTGGGATATATAGAGCTAGCGAATCAAATGGCGCTTATAACGCCGGAGGAATATATAGATGCTTTGAATCCTGTCCAAAGCGGTCTTGTTTTTTTAAGAGAAGCCCCTGCAACAAGGGAACGCGTCGCAGATTGGATTGTGCTTGCAATGAAATCGCTGGATCCAAACGTTTTCGGGCCTAATAAAACCGTTCAGGGCGCGCTAAATTATTCTGACTTTAATGACATTTCTATCCAAAGATTGGGATCTGTCGAAACTTTGGCCGTAAACGGAATAATGAACGGCGACAATATGGGAAGATTCAATCCCAAAGCTGGCATGAGGCGTTCCGAAATGGCTCAGGTGCTTAGAAACCTTGATGAATTTTATTTTAACCTGATGGGATATGAAAAGAAAACCGGCACTGTTGGTGCGACTGTGGATAATCAATATACGACCACCGGTCAGGGCGTTGCTTGGCGGAATGTTTTGATAAGAACTGCTGATGGAACCGTCGATTCTATAAGCTATCATCCTGAACGGGATGCGGTTGTGTATTATGGCGGCATAGTCATCGGGCTTTATGTTCTTCAAGAAGGCGATGAAATCGAATATAT
>CAYVCG010000008.1:0-7704 GCA_964449985.1 uncultured Defluviitaleaceae bacterium | reverse complement strand
TTGTTAATAACGAAATCAGGGGCTTTGTTATAGAAAATAATTTGGAATATGGTTATATAACAATAATAGACGATACAGGTCTAGAGGTTACTAAGAATTACTATGAAAACGATTTAAAGGTCAAGAAAAAACACTATTATGACACTGAGGATAAAGTCGGATATATAGATCAGGTGTTCCCTATGTTTGATTATAATCCGCTCGATTCTGATATTTCTGAGATTGAACCCGGAGATATTGTATTTCTAACAATATCTGATGCTGATCCTACTGCTATCTCATCTATAAGCGCCTCTACGGATTATATAATGAAATATGGCAAGGTTAAGCAGATTTCCTCTCTTGATGGTTTTCTATCTGTTCTCGTTGAATATGAGGATAAAGGCACTGCATGGTATGATGTAGCTGATGATATTTTTGTTACATCCGGCGGCAAGCCTGTCCCCGCAACTGATATAAAAGTTGGGGACTGGGCGAAGTTTTTGGTCAACCAGGCTATTATCGGCCCGGGCCATATTATGGAGTCTGTCAAAGAGGTTGTGCTTGAAGGTGGAGAACAGTTTATAACAACGATAATAAAAGGTAACCTGGCCGGTATTAATGAAGTTCAAGGTCAGTTGCTTGTTCAAGATTCATATACGCTGACCAAAACCGGCTGGAGCAATTATAACAACCTGTCTTCATACAGCATAGCCGGAAAGGATATAGAGTATTATTACAACGGCAAGCGCATTTCATTGGATTATGCGAAGCGGTATTTCAAGAGAAGCGATGCTTGTGTTTATGTGGCGTTGGAAAATAATTTTTCCGGCGAGAGGGTTAAAAAAGTAACGTTTAGAAACGAAAGGGATGAGGCGCTTCCTGTTGATACGGTTGTATATTCATCCGGAACAGGTTCGTTCGCTATCTTAGGCCATGGAAATGTTATTCATGCTGATAACGGCACGATAGTTCGCAGATACGGCAGGCTTGTGGAACCGCAGGATATTATGATCCCGGATTATGCTTATGTTGTTATTAACGGCAGTGAAAGCGCAGCCGTTGTCGATATTATTGACACACCGACGACATCCGCAATAACAATTACTGCACGCGGAAGAATTCAAAGCGTTGATGAAGGCAAGAGCTTTAAGGTTCAATCTATGAGTATACTGCAAGGCATGGATTGGAATTATACGCCTGTCCAAAGGGAATTCTCTATTGACAGCAAGACAGTCTTCCTAAACGCAGACGGTGTCGGCAGCATTGACAAGTTTATTGGCTACACAGAAAACACTGTTATTGATAAGACATATACAATTGTTGTTGATGGAAGCAGAGCAGCTTATGTTGTAGATGCGCCGTTTAGCACAAAAGGCGTCAAGGGTACGATTTATGAAGTTGATGGTGATACGGTATACTTGAAGGATGCGTATTACTACGACGGAGACAGCGGACGTTGGATAAGCGTTAGCAATAAGAACGCTACTATTTCAATTGTTACTCAGCCGAATACAATAATAGCTAAGAACAACAAAATAGTTACGGCTTCTGCGTTTGAAATCGGAGACCAGATAAGAGTTATGAGCGATGAAGTTTCGGCTCAGGTGCAAATCGGTGATGAAATAACAGGCTATATAATAGTAGTTGAAAAATAAAAAATAAATATTATTTGAAAAATAGATAATGGGATATAATACTTTTCCGGCGTATCCCGAGATTAATGCGGGAGCGCCGGATGATATGCAAGGGGTGCGTATATGAAAAAACTGGGAGTTTGCTTATGTTTGACTACATTTTTTGTGATGTGCAGCCTGACGACTGTTATGGCGGCAGTAGGGCAGATGGGCTTTTTCGGTGGAATTAATGAAGGCAAGCGCCTTCCTAAAACGACAGAGGTTATTTTGGCTAGTTCCTCCCCCGCAAAAAAGACGGAGAATATAACTACCACATATAAAGAAATTGTTTTTCTTTCCGGAAAGCCGGTAGAATTTGAAGGCTCTCTTAATATGAGAACAACGGGTTCGGTCACAGATACGGATAATTCCGGAACATATAGAGTTACGTATGATATTAAAAGCAATGCAGCAACTGTTCCAGAAGGTGCAGCAGATATAAAAAGAAACGTTGTTTTTACGGTTAATTGGAGAAGAGATGGAAAGCAAATCGTTAAGGACTATGAGGTTCATTCATGGCGGGAAACAATAACTGCCGGTGAGGGAACATTTACTATAGACCCGGCTCAGTCGCATTTTGGTGTAAGCATTCTTGAAGACATTACGCCTGGAGTAACTTATTATAAAGGTGACGTTTCAATGCGGGCGGTATATACCTCTGGTGAGGATAAAGTTATTTTAGAAACATCTGGATCATTATATGGGTATGACTGTGTTTGGTCAAACACAGAAACGTACAGGCTGGATTCTCAAATATATGCGAAGGACTGGCAGATGCAGTATCAGGTCAGGCCAAGTGTTTCGGTTGGGAAAACGTTGCAGTTTTCGTCAAACGAGCCTACAGCCATAAGCTTTGACGGCAACTATAGAGAAGTTATGTCCAATACAAGCGGATTGCAGTATACGATTTTTAATATGCCGATAAAATTTTATGGCAATCCGACAGAAGGCGGAACATCAATTAGTAAGTATAACAGTTTCGAACAGCTTATAGCGCCGGACACAGCATTTTTAAAAGGGCATGGAGCAGAAGCGGATATAAACAAGCTTTTTGCGATGGGCATTCTGGATGGAGACCCAAAATACTATCAACCGGCTCAAGCAGTGACTAGAGGGCAGTTCATAACGATGCTCGTTAAGTCTGTTAAGCTTCCTGTAGAGCTGCCTGCTGCTAACAATACTGCAAGGAATAAAAAGAAGGTAGAAGTGAGCGTTGTTTTCCCTGATGTTTCTCCGGACAGGGCGGATTATCCGTATATTATGGCTGCCTATAAAGCAGGGCTTGCAGTCGGCAGGGGCAATGGGCATTTTTATGTCGATTATGCTATGGAAAGAGAAGAAGCCCTTGTTATACTCATGAGAACGCTGGGGCTTGGCAATCTTGGGCCTGATCCAACGCCTGTTACGCCTTTTGTTGATGATGCAAACGTTTCCTCATGGGCCAAAAAGGATTTATATGCGGCGTATAAGCTGGGATTAATAAAGCCGGACGCTGACGGTAATATAAACCCTAAAAAGATTATTTCAAAGGCTGAGGCCGCGGCATTGGTTAATCTTATGATTGATTATATGAGATCTGGGCTGCAAAAAGATTATTCCGAAGGTATAGTAAATTTTGCCAATTAGTATAGTTTTATATGAAAAAAGGCGTGTATAAGCACGAAGGTTGATATAAAACTTGCATAAAACTCAATTTTGTTAAAAATTACTATAGCGTTTGGGCGCTATATTGTGTACACTCTATTGTGATAATTTGGTGGAATTAAGTCAAGGCGAGCGGAGCCGGATGGTTTTTGCTCGCCTAAATATATGAAATTCAGGGGTGGAAATTAATAATGCAGACCAAATATATTTTTGTAACCGGCGGCGTAGTATCCGGTTTAGGGAAAGGAATCACGGCAGCGTCTTTAGGGCGCTTGTTAAAGGCGAGGGGCTATAAGGTCACCAACCAAAAGTTTGATCCGTATATAAATATTGATCCGGGAACGATGAGCCCGTATCAGCACGGTGAGGTTTTTGTAACAGATGATGGCGGCGAAACGGATTTGGATATCGGCCATTATGAAAGATTTATAGACGAGAATCTCACAATAAGCTCAAACATAACAACGGGAAAGATTTATTGGTCTGTTTTGAATAAGGAACGCCAGGGCGATTATTTGGGTGCGACTGTTCAGGTTATACCCCATATTACAAACGCCATAAAGGAAATGGTTTACAGAGCTGGAAAAGAAAAAAATTCTGATATAGTTATAACAGAAATCGGCGGAACAGTCGGGGATATTGAGGGCTTGCCGTTTTTGGAGGCTATAAGGCAAATGCCTTATGAAGTGGGCCATGATAACGTCATGTATATCCATGTAACGCTTATGCCATATCTTTCTAAATCAGGAGAAATGAAAACAAAGCCAACTCAACACTCTGTAAAGGAATTGTTGTCAATAGGTATCCAGCCAGATATAATCGTTTGTAGGACAGAGCGCCAGATGTCTAAAGAAATGCGCGATAAAATCGCCCTTTTCTGTAATGTTTCGGTTGGTTGCGTTATACAAAACATAGATTCAGAATCTCTATACGAGGTACCCCTGTTGCTTGAAGAAGAAGATTTTGCGCAAAAGGTTTGTTCGAGGCTGAAGTTGGATCAGCATGAGCCTGATCTAAAAGACTGGCGCGAAATGGTCGCTAGGCAGAAAAATATTTCAAAAAATGTTAGAGTTGCTCTGGTCGGTAAATATGTTGAGCTGCATGATGCATATTTGTCTATTGTGGAAGCGCTATATCATGCGGGCATATATAATGAAGCAGAGGTTAAAATTGATTGGATTGATGCTGAAGAGCTTGAAACAGATGATGACAAATGTTCTGACTTGCTTAAAGAGGCCAATGCAATAATTGTTCCCGGAGGTTTCGGAGAACGGGGCGTAGAAGGAAAAATAAAGGCTATTGAATATGCAAGAGTGAACAAAATACCGTTTTTTGGCATTTGTCTTGGTATGCAATGCGCTGTTATTGAATTTGCAAGAAATGTTTTGGGTATGCACGATGCGAATACGTCTGAGCTTGCGCCGGAATCTACGGCTCAGGTCATTGATATAATGCCAGAGCAGAAGGACATCGGTTCTAAAGGCGGGACTATGCGCTTAGGCTCTTATCCTTGCAAAGTTTCTAAAGATTCTTTGCTGACAAAAGCATATGATGGCGCTGAGCTTATTTATGAACGTCATCGTCATCGCTATGAATTCAACAATGAATTTAGGGACATTATGCTTGATAAAGGCCTTAAAATAACCGGTGTTTCACCGGATGATAGGCTTGTTGAAGTCATTGAGCTTTCTGAGGATAGCCATCCTTGGTTTTTGGGCGTGCAGTTCCATCCGGAATTTAAATCCCGCCCTAACAGGCCGCATCCGCTATTTAATGACTTTTTGAAAGCGGCGCTTAATAGGATATAGAATCGTCAAAATTTTTTGTTAACATATAGGAACGATTTTATTTAAAATCATACGGACGCGCAATGCGCGCCCCTACAGAAATTCAGGCTTTACGCCATTTGTAGAGGCGGCATTGACCGTCTGTTGGAAATTCCACTACCTGTCTACAATCTGAGAACGGTTTTGTTTAAAGCCGTTCTTTTTTGAATAAAAAAACAAAAAATGATAAAAATAATTGCATACTGTTTTTATATAGTATAAGTTGCAGATGGCATATGTTTTTTAAAACTTATTCTATGAATTGGAAAAAGTCAAATTAATGTTACTTTGCATAAATTTATAAAATTTGTTTAACATATACCTTGCAAGGCGTTCTTTTTTCCAAGAACGTAAAACCCTTATTTTTATCTTACAAATTATATATGTTTGTACAAAAAACCCGGGAATATTACATGTGTGTTACAATAATGCGTAAGCTGTTGCATTAAGGGCACGGCCGTGTTATAGTATGCGCATAACTGATTATAGTAGCAAAGACGAAGGTGTATGGTTCATATTCTTTATTACAGTAATATTACACTTTGGCTGTTTTTGTTGACGTTAAAAAAACGCAGTGCTATAATTCCTTTTGTTATGAAGGCGTCTGCTTTTTCCGCCTTCGGCAAAAAACCTTTTACTTAAAATTTTAAGGAGGAAAGTAAACATGAAAAAGAAAATTGCTTTATTATTGGCAGCTGTTATGACTCTTTCAGCTGTTCCAACACTCGGTCTTTTCGCAGCTGGAGGCTTTAGCGTAATAGGCTATGGCAATCTCCCAGAAAAGACTTTAGTTCCAGCTACTGCTCCTGCTACTCAGGGTAGCGCTCCTAGCAAATATGCTTCGGAAAAAGTTGGTGGAAAGGAAGTTAAATACGTTTCTGGCGCTTCTAGTGTAGATGTTAAATTTGCTGCTAGTGCAACAGCTGATTTTGGTTTTGACCTCACACTTACAAACGCAGAGTTTTTATTTGCCAAAGTGCCTTCTGAGTTAAATGCTGGTGTAAATACTACATTCCCTGTATATGATAACATTGCGGGAACTGCAGGATATGAACTTGGAGGATACTCATATACAGATGGCGGCGGTGCTACTGTTAATGTACCAGTTGTTGATGCAGATGACGATAAGGCTTATAGGAGTCTTGACTACAAAGATGGTACTGGTAATGTTGAGTTTTCAATTCAGGTTGAAGGAGACAGATTAGCTGTTACTGTTCCTAAAGCTAAAGTAGTAAAAGATGTTACTTTAAATATTCCGATATCTTTGTATATTGAAAAGAGTAGCGACGTTTCAATCGCCGTTACCTATCAATCAGTTAACCTTTTGCCAACTACTGCAGAAAAAATCAACTCTGTAACAAGAGCTGCTGGCGCAACTGTTTCAATAGGTGAAGTTAAATCCGGTAGAAAAGACGTTATTCTTGATACTGTTAAAATTACTGAATCTGTTCCAAACATCTTGAAAGATGGCGGAACTGTTAAATTAACTCTTTCATCTGGATATGAATTTGTTAACACTAAGTCTGATATTAAAGTAACAACTGCGTTAAAGAATGTTTTTACACCTCCGACTGGTGGTACTGATTATGATGTTAATGTTGTAGATGTAAAAATTATTGACAAAACTGAAATTTACCTTACATTAAAACAATTTGCAGATGTAAGTGGTCGTGCTGTAACAATCAAAATTGATGGATTAAAGGTTTCTCCTGATGAAGATACAGAAGATACAGACTATTTTGGCACAACTATCAAACTTACTGTTGAAGGCGCTTCAACTACGTATCCAGATCCTGCGGATAGTAATAAAACTATTACCACTGAAAAGATTGGTGTTGACAAGAAATCCGTAGAAGCAGCTTTGTTCTTGGATTATGGCGTAAAAGTAGTATTTGACAAAAATGATTCTAAAGTAACTGAAGCTTTCTCTGGTAAAAAAGATATCAAAGCCGGCGTTAATGGCGATGATGTTGCTGTTATTAAGTTCTATGAGTTAGCAGCAAGCACTTGGTCAGCAGAAAGAGATCTTGAAATAACATTAACAGACGCTGATGGAAAAGTTCTTGATGGCGTTAAGTTCAAATCATTTACTATTGAAGATGCAGAAAATGTAGCTGTTTCTGGTTCATATGATGCAGAGAATACTTCCGGTAAAGTTGTCTTCAAGAGAACGAAAGTCGTAGTTAATACAGGCGCAGCAGTTACTAAGGACAAATTAGGTTCTTTCAAATTCTCAGTTTTATTTAATGCATCAGCTAACTTTACAGGCGATGTTTATGTAACAGTTGGTGGACGCGCTATTAACAACGAAAAAGTTCCATTGAAAGTTGCAACAATCACTGCTCCAATCACAGTTAAAACAGTTAAGACTAACGTTCCAGTGGGCTGGCAGTCATACAACGTTTCTGGCATTACTGTAACTGAAAACGCTGCTGAAGCTCTTGCAAAAGGCAAAGATATTACGTTTACAGTAAAAGAACCAACAGCAGGAACAACCTCAAGAGATGACGTTATATTCAATAGTGTTGATAAAAAAGCTATCAAAGTAGATTCCGGCGATATCAAAATTGGCGATGCTA
>CAYVCG010000007.1:40860-49770 GCA_964449985.1 uncultured Defluviitaleaceae bacterium | reverse complement strand
GATGATGTCTTTAAGTTGTTTATTGTATATTCTATTCTGTTTTGAACAGCACCAAGAGAAGCCCTTTGGTCTGTAATTGATTTAAGTGCATCATCAATCGTTGTAAGAAGACTGGAAATAGAAGCTGAAGTTGATGCTGCCTTTAGGTCAGCTGCAAGTGAATCAAGACCCAAGCCTGTGGCCGTCATCTCTCCTATGCTAAAAGATATAGCCTGCCCACTGTTAGCACCAACTTGCAGTGTGATAGAACCAGAAGCTGCATATGAACCTGTAGCAAGTTTTTTAGTATTAAACTCTGTTCTGCCCGCCATATCTGTTATTTCCGTTGTGAGCTGGGAAATCTCATCTCCTATTTTGGTACGCTCGTCAGAAGTATTTGTGTCATTGGATGCTTGAACGGTAAGCTCTCTAATGCGTTGAACCATGTTGTTTATTTCTTGCATAGAACCTTCTGCAGTTTGAACCATGGAAATACCGTCTTGGGCATTTTTTGCCGCCATATCAAGACCTCTAATTTGCGCACGCATCTTTTCTGATATAGCAAGACCCGCGGCATCGTCAGCCGCCGAATTTATTTTCAAACCTGATGAAAGCCTTTGAGAAGCTTTTGCCTGAGCATTACCTACAGACGACAGGTTTCTATGTGCGTTTAACGCAAGTACGTTTGTGTTTACTACCATGTTACCCATAATTTTTTTCCTCCTTGAAATATTAATTTTAAGTCCATTTAATGTGGCGTAATAAAAAAACCACAAATTTATTATGCGGTTGCAAAGGAAAAAGTATGCACAATCAAACGATTAAACAAAAAAACTTCTTTTCCATAAACAAAAAGCTTCTTTTCTAAAAAAGAAAAGAAGCAAAAGATTTTTTGATTTTTTAATTTAAATTGTCTCGCTAAAGCTTTCCAGCTCTTCAAGCATCATATCTATAACCTCGCGAACAGCGCCTTCGCCGCCATTCCTTTTTGTTATATACATTGCGGCATCTTTCGCCGCATCGGATGCATCCGCGACTGCAACCGAAAACCCGACCACGCGCAAAACATCTAAATCGTTTATATCGTCACCTATGTATGCTATTTCTGAAAAATCAAGCCCTCTTCGAAGCGCGATATCTTTTAGCACAGAAAGCTTGTCATGCGCGCTCATATGCAACTCATCAAGGCACAGTCTTTCTGCCCTACTCTCCACTATTTGGCTTTGCTCTCCGGTTATTATGCCTGTGATTATGCCTTTCCTTCTAAGCAGCCCAAAGCCCATGCCGTCTTTAGCGTTAAACCGCTTGAATCTGTCACCCGATTCGCAATAATACATACCACAGTCAGTCAGAACTCCATCACAATCTGTAAAAAGCGCCTTTATCCTTTTAAGACCGAACCTTTGGGGGCGTGATTTTAACAGCCCTTCTGCAATTAAAAAATCATGTGGTTCATCAATCTCAAAATAACTAGCCTCATCCATGACAACCATGCCCGTTTTTCCGCTTATTCGGCATCCGCTTTGCAAAAGCCTTTGCCTTGATGTTATATAAAAACTACCGTTCTCGACATAATAGCCGTCAAAATCCTGTCGCCTTGGTCTGTTCATAGGATCATAGTTTTTCGGCTGTGCAAATCCTGCTTCATCTATATCCCACAAAAACCGTTTCTGCTCCACCACAGAAAAAACGCTGTCATATCTCTCTTCATCCATCATCTTTATGCCCTTAGACAAATCCTCCGCTTTTATCAATGGAGATGTGGCCTGAATAAGTATTATATTTTGAAAATCAAATCCTTCGGCAAACTCCAGCATTGATTCCTCTGTTTTGGCTTCATCCGTTGCTGATGCTTCTGTTCTTCCTATAACAAAAACATTGGAAAATCCGAAGTTTTTTACAACAGATTTAATTTGCTCATTATCTGTAGATACGAAAACAGCATCAATTTCTTTGCAGGAAACAGCAGCCAAAAGAGCCCAATATATAAGAGGCCGCCCGTTTAGCATACATATGTTCTTCATTTTTATAGATTTACTCCCACCTCTTGCGGGTATAAAAGCAACATTTCTATACAATCCAAAATCCCCTATACTAAAAGTTATTACAAAGCCGCCTATTCTATAGTTACCTATTCAATGTATGAAACAGTATTTTCTCGGCGTGGAGTAGGCTCCGGATGCGGCTGATCGGCATATCCAAGGGCAACAGAGCAAATGATCTCATAATCCTCTGGAACATCCAGCGACTTATTAAGCGTATCCTTTTCCTCCCCGAAAAACGCGGGCAAAAACGAAGCGATATAGCATGAGCCAATCCCCAACGAATAAGCCGCAACGCACATGTTTTGAATGGCGTTTGCGCAATCACACACCTTAAAAGCTGAATCAAATCTGCCCGAAACAAAAATGACCACAGGAGCATGATAAAAATTTGAATAATTCTCATCGTTTACTCGTGCAACAATTTCGGGATCGTCATCAAAAACCGAAATACCTTTTTTATAAGCATCGACTACACTCTTTATAACCTTTTGATTTGTCACTACAGAAAAATGCCACTCCTGGCTGTTAAGCCCCGATGCGGCATAACGCCCGGTCTTTATTATGAGATCAACAATTTCTCGGTCAATCGGATCTGGCTTAAACTTTCTTATGCTTCGCCTGTTAAGCAGGCTTTTTATTGTTTCGTTCATTAGCTTTCCTCCTCTTGAGTTCTTGAATATAAACAGCTTGCTAGCAATAAAATTAAATACAAGGACAAAAACATTGGAAAAAATCCTGACAAACAGTTTGTTAAACAACAAATAGTTTACTCCTAATATAGTTATTCCAACATCAAACAAGTATGACAATATTCTTGCCGCAACAAACGGGATTAATTCTTTTGTCATTGTATTGCGGGAAAATGACTTGCTTTCAAAAACATAAAGCTTGTTCGTTATAAAGGCTGTCGCAACGGCAATAATCCATGCAACTGTCGCCGATGTTGTAAGCGCCCAGTTCGGCATTACTTCCGTGCCTAAAATACCGGCAAGAAAAGCATCACAGATAAAAAACACGATAAAATTTACCGCTGTAGTAATTCCGCCAAAAAACACATACAGTATAAGAAGCTTATGCCTTAAAAATATATCCATGCATTTTTTGGAATACTTGTCAATCATAAATACCTCCGAGACATGATCAAAAACGTGTGTTATTTATCCCCCAAGATTAATATAATTATGACGGGGTGATTTTTGTTTTCGGATCAAATTTTAGAAACAGGATGAAGCAAATGATGTATAAGCCTAGAAAAAGCAAATCTGATGAAATCGGCGTCATTGGGTATTTCGGGAAACTTGATAAAGAAATAGACAACGTTTTTGGCGCTTTAAAAAGGCGAAGCGACGAAGAAGATGAGAAAGATACCGAAAAAGAAAAGGATAGCAAAAATGATAAGGAAAAATAACCCGGCGGCAAAGCAATCAACACGTGCCCGTAAAATAGCCGCCGGGCATTTGTATTTTCTCATGCATTATTACTGAGCAATAATTTTGGACCAATCAATAACATACAAAACATATACCGCAATAATAGCAAGTATTTCCCATCCTATAATAGCCTTCTTTTTTGAAGGCTCTAAGTCTTTAATATCTTCAATTGGTTTTTCTTCTTGTATCACACTATTTTCGACCAAATCTACTTCTATATTATTATCACCCATATTATTATCATGCCCTAAATAACGCTCAGTAAATATAGACGTTCCCTTTTTATTATTAACCCTTTTTAGCAAAGAAAATAACCCTATAGCTATTAAAAGCGTTACTGCAACATATGGGATAATGCTTATAATAGTTTCAATCAGCTCCGATCGTGTAAGCTCCTCTGCGGGCTCTGTTGAAGCGCTTGCCATCAAAACGTTTATGGCGTTAAATGAAAAATGCGATATAACAGATGCTAGTATAGAGCCTGTGTAATGCACCATCAAAACAAAAACAATGCCTAACATGAAAGCATATAAAAACTGCTGGATGTTCGTATGCATAATAGCAAATAACAAACCATTCATAAGAGCAGCGGGAAACAACCCAATACCCTTATATCCATCCATGATTATACCTCGCATTAGTGTCTCTTCCAGAATTGCAGGGGTGACGGCAAAGACAAGCAAAGCAACACCAAGACCCGATTGAAACATTGAGTCATGAAGCAGCCCACCTATAATGTTTTCAGAAAAAAGCATGGAAACAGCGGACAGAAACATCATCGCTGGAACAAGGAATATTGTTATTCCAATTATTAATGCTATATTAGAAAGTTTTAAAGGCTTTATCGGCATAATTTGGGATAATGGTTTTTTAGTAACCAGCCTGTAAATAAGAATAAAGCCGCCAAAAAGAAGCACTGAAGAAAAAAATTGGATATATGCGATCCCCGGCATCACCTTTGTAACAAACACAAGAGCGCCTAAAATCAAAAGCAAAAAAATCTGAGCCGGAAGATTATAAACCAAGAATAAAAGCATAAAAAGATTAGATTTCCTGGGAGATAATTTCATTATTAATCAATCCTTTTTTGGTATATTTAAATGCAGTTTTTATTACATAGGAGGCGTTTGCTCCTGCGACTCCAACGCAACGTATTTTTCATTATATCTTTTATCCATTAGGCTCTTTAACATAGTCTTTAAAACTGCAAAGACCGGAACCCCGAAAAGCATCCCAAAAACTCCGAACAAAGCCCCTCCAACAATTATAGAGAAAATAACACCCATAGGTTTGACCCCTGTTGAATCCCCAAGTATTTTGGGGGCGATTATCAGCCCGTCCAACTGTTGCAGAACAAATATAACTATCAAAGCCCATAATGCCTGCATCGGATTTACAAGCAGGGTTATGAAAAGAACGGGTATGGCGCCGAATAGAGGCCCAAAATATGGTATCATATTTGCTACGCCAATTATTAGGCTTGACAGCAGCAAAAACGGTAGCCCAATGACAGCACCGCTAACGAAGAACAAAACGCCAATAATAAGCGCATCCACAGCTTTGCCTATCAAAAATTTTTCAAAAACCGCATTCGAACTTTTTGCCGTTTTAACTATTTTATCAGCAGATCTTCTGTTAAAAAACACATAAACAGACTTCTTTGCTATTCTTGCCATATTCTCCTTTTCGCAAAGCATATAAAACGCCATAACAAGGCCTAAAACAAAGTTCAGAAGCGTATACGCAACATTTACCGTGCTTTGGAATATTGTATTCAAAATATTCGGCAATTCACTTAACGTTTTTGTTATCGGCTCAATAACAAAATTGACAACGTCGCTTAAACTATAGTTGGTGGAAAAAGTTTCGTTAAATGATTTAAAGAATGCATTTAATGATTCGCTTGAAAAAGCATATGTATTATTACCAGAATTTATTTCCCAAACATAACGCTGCAAAGATAAAACCAAACTTTTAATACTATCAATAATCTCCGGCAATAAATACGAAATATTCCATATAAGAAAGCCGATTAATATAATATAGGCAGCTAAAACAGCAAGCACGCGCTTTATTTTAGGGCGAGAATCCACTGGCTTTATTTTTGAAAAAGCCCTTTTTTCAAGCCATCTCACCGGAACATTTATGAAATAAGCTATAAAAAAACCGTATATAAACGGAGTTAGAACGCTTGAGACAAATGTTAATATTGAATTCAAAAACTCCAACACAATGTTAATGTTTCCTAATAATTTTTCAAAGCTAATGGATATAATAATTACGAGAAGGAAATAAAAACTTATTTTAAGATACTTTTTATCGAAAACTATTTTTTTAATAAATACCATCCCCTTGACAATATTACGGACTTTTCTGCATATTTATATAATACATTTTTTTTAGCAATTAATCTACACAATTTAAAAAAATATGTTATAATATTCATTAAATACTTGAATCCGCCAGAATAAACGTTTTAATTGTCCTTATAATTAAGAGTGAGAGTGATCAGATGAGCAACGACAATTTATATAGTCATGCTTCTCAAAAAGTTGCGATTGAAGAATTGCGTAATGATATGGTGGTCGCCAGAGACGTCGTTAGTAAATGGGGCGCTATTTTAATACCTATGGGGGCAAAGCTTGATTCGATTAATTATGGCCGTCTAAAATCGAACGGCATATCTTCTATTGAAGTGTTTGGCGATACAATAGATTTAAAAAAGCCAGCCCTTAATGGTGAAAAAAAGAAGGACAATAAGCATGTTCCTATTGACGATAGGCCAGAGTTTAAAGAATTTGTTAGCGAATATAACGAAAAAACTGAAGAAATAAAAAACAGCTTGCTTGCTATAGGTGACGGAGAAGTAATAAATCTGGACAAGCTGTATAGCTTAACCGATGGTATTATGAGCCGCTTAAGCTGCAAAAGCGATGTCTTTACCTATTTGAGCCATTTAAAATCAACTGATGAACACACCTTTACCCATAGCAATAATGTGGCTCTTTTGTGTAATTTGTTCGGAACATGGGTGGGTTTTGATGATGAACAAATAATGAACCTCACCGCAGCGGGCGTTCTGCATGACTTAGGCAAAACAAAAGTTGATCTTGAGATTTTGAATAAAAAAGGCAAGCTGACTCCGGAAGAATTTGATCACATAAAAAAGCATACTATATTTGGGTATCAAATTTTGGAAAAGCAGGACTTGCCTCTTGAAATAAAGCTTGCGGCGTTAATGCATCATGAAAAAATAGACGGTTCGGGTTATCCTCTTGGAGTTAAGGGGGATAAGATTTGTGACTTTGCGAAGATTGTTGCTATATGCGATATTTATGATGCGATGACTGCAAACCGTGTTTACCGAGCAAAATTATGTCCATTTGAAGTAATACGCCAGTTTGAGCAGCATAGCTTTGGCTTACTTGATACAGAATATCTCCTAATATTTTTGCAAAACATCGCGTACACATATCTCGGGAGCTGGGTTAAAATAAATGACGGAAGGGACGCGGAAATAGCATTTATAAATAAGGAGAATCTCTCGAGGCCGATAATTAAAACAGCGGGCGGAGAAATTATTGATTTAAACGTCAGAAAGGATATTAATATTGAGTATTTAGTCTAAGCAAAACGCTTATTGATTAAAGCGTTTATCTAACGATTCTGAAAAGGGGCGATAATTTTGATAGAAGATTTGCTTAAAGGCAAATGGGGCCTATGGGGCATGTTTTTATTATTTCTAGAGATATTGATAGTTGTCGGAATTATAATCGTTGCTTTTTTTAGTATACCCACTTCCATCGTTTTATTTGCCTTTGATATATTGTTTATTATTCTTGCTAAATTTTTTTATGACACTATTTACAACGGATGCAAAAAAGAAACAGAGGAGATATTTTCTGAGGTTAATAATGCCGTTGAGCTTATAAAACAGAGAGAGCCATGGGATATTAATGCGTCAGAATTTTCGGAAGGCTTAAAAGGCGTTGTTGATAACATAAAAGATTTGTATGACTGGCTTGAAAAACGCGAGGCAGACAGAAACGATGTATTAACTATGGTTAATGCTGTTGCTTCGAACATGGAGATTGAAAAGCTGTTTGAAGAATTAATGCCAAAACTTATCGGATGGCTTAATAGTAATTGGGGCGCTTTCTATCTTGCAAATAATGCAACCGGGAAGCTAGAGCTTCGGGCTGCCCTTGGGTTTAGCAAAAATATATATAACGAGTTTGACCTATCTATAGGCGAAGGACTTATTGGCGCAGCCGCTTTAAAAAAAGAAATAACAGTAATACGAAATGTTCCTGAAGGAACAGTTTTTGTTACAAAAACATTTTTAGGAAGAATATCCCCTAAAAATATTATGCTTGTTCCTATTATTAACAACGAGCAGCTTATAGGCGTGTTGTGCCTGGCCAGCATTTATGACTATACAGGCGAGCAAATGGACACTATCAATACAATAAAATACTATTTGGGCATAGCCTTAGGCAACTGCATTATATATGAGCGCACGAAACGCCTTACGAACGAGCTTCAATTTCAAAACAGCTTGATACAAAGCCTAAACGAAGAGCTTGAAAACAAGGTTAGTGACAGAACGCTTTTCCTGAAAAACATTATGGATAGTATTCGAGATTATGCTATTTATGTTCTTGATAAAGATGGGATTATCTTGGAATGGAACAAAGGAGCAGAAATCATTTATGGATATTGCGAAGATGAAGCCAAGGGAAAGCACGTAAATTTTTTATATTCGGATAATGAAGCCGGTAATGTTAGCTTTAGAATAAATTCTGTTATAAGCAATGGATATTATACTGAAAACGGATGGCGAAATAAAAAAGACGGCTCAAAGTATTATGCAGAGCTTACGATTTTCGGTTTATACAACGATCAGAACGAATTTATTGGTATGACAAGTGTTACTAAGGATATAACCGAACTAATTGTGGCGAGAAATGAGGCATGGTTCCAAAAAGATTTTACGAAAAAGCTTGTCGAGGTCAGCAGAAACGCCTTAGTTATAGTTAATGACGAGCTCGTTATTGAATTCTTCAACAAAATCGCTCAAGATCTGCTTAACATGGAGCATCTGATGGGTATTTCAATTGCTTCTTTATTTGAAGACGAAGAGGAATTTAAGATGTCTATAGGAAAAAATCTTGAGGGAAAATCAGAGGGAAGATTAAGGCTTATGGGTTTAAATGATTATGTTCGTTTTAGAGTGCACTCCGTTAAAGATGAACTCTCATCAAAGCAAAGCTTTGTCATATACCTTTATCATGATAATGACAGAAGAATGACATAAGAAAACTTAAAAAGGGCGGATATTTATTTATGAATGTATACTCGTTGGTTAAGCAGTATTTTGCAAGTAAAATAGTGCTTAAACAAAATGCTGATGAATACTTCACATACGTTGCTATGACTGTGTTGTGCGTTTTTGC
>CAYVCG010000007.1:28979-40760 GCA_964449985.1 uncultured Defluviitaleaceae bacterium | reverse complement strand
AAAATGCTGATGAATACTTCACATACGTTGCTATGACTGTGTTGTGCGTTTTTGCAATTGCGCCACACGCATTTTTGGCCGTATATTTTTATAATCTAGATATTTATCCGCTTGCCGTCTGCAATTTTGTAAGCTGCTTATGGTATGTTTTTTGCTATTGGCTTCTTAGAAAAGGCAAATACAAATCAGTTATTATGGCAATCTCCGGAGAAATTGTTGCTAATGTTCTAATCACAGTCGCTCTTGTCGGAACAGGGACATATGTTCAGTTCTATATTCTTCTCTTAGTAATCGCGCAGTTTTCTGTTGTGCGCTTTTGGAAGTGGCAACGGTTTGCTATGGTTATATTTCTTTATTTCTGCTTTTTATCAACTTTTTATTTAGGTTCTTTAATTACCCCTATTTATTCAATTACGAATAACAGGCTTTTAGAGATTTTCAACATAACCGTAGTGTTTACAGCAAGCATATTAGAGCTTTCTATGGATAAGTTCGTCAATGGCATAATTGATTCTCAGCAGCAAAAAAATATAGAAGAATTAAAGCTTCAGGCTCATATTGATCCACTCACAGGCCTTTATAACCGCAGATATGCAAATATATATTTCGAATCTATAATAAAAAATCTATCCAGCTATAACGATATATGCTTTGCTATGGTTGATATAGATAATTTCAAATCTATTAATGACACATACGGCCATTCCACTGGCGACAAGGTGCTTATTAACCTTGCGGAAATTTTTCAGCACAGCTTGCGTCAGACAGACCGGATTATTAGATGGGGTGGCGAGGAATTTTTGCTTGTTATAACAAACGCTGATATTGATGTGGTCTTCCGCATAATTGACAATATACGCAGGCGCATTGAAGAGAGCGAAACAGTTGTAGATGGGCACACAATTAAATTCACGGTAACAGCAGGAGCAGCCCAGCTTAAAGATACCAATATTGAAAGAACAATAAAAAATTGCGACAACAACCTATACGAAGGAAAGCGAAGCGGCAAAAATAAGGTTGTTGTATAAATAATTATGAACCGGCAGTCTAAGCCGGTTTGTTTATGTTACATGGTTTGTTAATTATGTATATTTGAACAGCTTTATATTATTTATAAATAATATTGTGAAATAGGACGTTTATATGGTATTATATTATAAACACAGATTAACTCTATATATAAATTGTGTGTGAATTTTGACAAATAAAGCACTATTATGTTTTTGCATAAATTTTTATAGATATAGGAGTGATATTATGCGAAAAAAGGAAATGATTGCCATGCTTCTTGCTGGAGGCCAGGGCAGCCGTCTTGGCATCCTAACAAAATATAAGGCAAAGCCGGCGGTATCCTTTGGAGGGAAATATCGTATTATCGATTTCCCTATGAGTAATTGTATTAATTCCGGGGTTGATACGGTCGGTGTTTTGACCCAATATGAACCTCTCTCCTTAAACCAGCATATCGGCATAGGTATACCTTGGGACCTAGACCGAAAAAACGGCGGTGTAACAATACTTGCGCCACACGTTAAAGGGGGAGCTCAAGGCAACTGGTATTCAGGAACAGCAAATGCCATTTATCAAAATATCGATTATATAAACGCACATAATCCTGAATACGTTTTGATCCTATCCGGTGACCATATTTATAAAATGGATTATTCAAAAATGCTTGATTATCATGAAAAAAACAAATGCGATGTTACTATCGCAGTGCTTGAAGTGTCTTTGGAAGAAGCAACCCGTTTTGGCATAATGAATACAGACGAGACCGACAAAATCTATGAATTTGAAGAAAAACCCAAAAACCCAAAAAGCAATCTTGCCTCTATGGGTATTTATATATTTACATGGGAAAAGCTTAAAGAAGCCCTCATGAGAGATTCCAAAATACACCCGGACAGTGATTTTGGAAAGCACATAATTCCTGCTATGCTTGATGCAGGGCATACGCTTTATGCATATCGTTTTAAAGACTATTGGAAAGACGTTGGAACTGTGGAGTCTTTCTGGGAAGCCAATATGGAGCTTATAAAAACTATACCAGAATTCAACCTTTATGAGGATTTTTGGCGTATATACACATCTCTTGACCACCAGCCACCACAATATACGGCGGAGTGTTCTGATGTTAAAACAAGCCTGTTATCTGAAGGCTGTGAGATTTACGGCTCGGTTTATAATTCGATACTAGGCCCAGGTATAACCGTTGCTAGAGGAGCGATTATTAAAGATTCTATAATTATGGCCAATACAAAAATTGGAGAAAACACAATAATCGAAAGATGCGTTATAGACGAAAACACAACTATTGGATCAAATGTTGTTATAGGCCAAGGTGAAAACGTGCCTAACAAAGATAAGCCACAAGTTTATGACTCCGGTATTACTGTTATAGGCGAAAACACCGTCATTCCCGATAGCGTAGTTATTGGAAAAAACTGCGTTATATATGGCAACACCGACAAAACTCATTACGAAAATAATTATCTCCAAAGCGGAGGAACGATTGAACTGGACAGAGAGGTGATTATATGAAAGCAGTAGGAATAATCCTAGCCGGCGGAAGAAGCGAAA
Organism: uncultured Defluviitaleaceae bacterium; assembly: GCA_964449985.1. Lineage (GTDB taxonomy): Bacteria > Bacillota > Clostridia > Lachnospirales > WRAX01 > CAYVCG01. The sequence goes on along the minus strand of CAYVCG010000007.1, from coordinate 38,180 downwards.
GACTCGGTGACTTAACCGCCGCAAGAGCAACATGCGCTATGCCCGTTGGTAGCTGTTATAGAGCAATAGATTTTACATTAAGCAATATGTCTAATTCTAATATTGGAAAGGTTGCTGTTATAACCCAATATAATTCCCGCTCCCTTCATGACCATCTATCCTCTTCAAAATGGTGGGACTTTGGAAGAAAACAAGGCGGTCTCTTTGTTTTCACTCCTTTTGGCGCTAGTGACAATTCATATTGGTTTAGAGGGACTGCGGATTCAATATACCAAAACCTCACTTTTTTAAAAAGAAGTAATGAACCATACGTTGTTATCACTTCCGGAGACGGTATTTATAAAATGGATTATAACGAAATAGTTCAATATCATCACGATAGAGGAGCAGATATAACCATCGTCTGCCGTGATATGAAAGACGCCGATGTCCATGATTTTGGGGTTATAGAACTTGATGACGATCATAGAATGATCGACTTTGAGGAAAAACCGATAGAGCCTCAATCAAACACAATATCCCTTGGGATTTATGTTGTTGCGAGAACTCTGCTTATCACCCTTTTGGAAACAATCGTTGCCGAAGCCCGTTATGACTTCGTTAAAGACATAATCGTGCGTTATCGCAAGAAATTGAAAATATATGGGTATATGTATACTGATTACTGGTCAACTATAAACTGTATTCAAAAATATTATGATACTAATATGGACTTCTTGAAGAAAGAAATACGCGATGCATTCCTATTGCAAAGCCCATATATTGAAACAAAGCCAAAGGATGAGCCCCCAGCAAAATACAATTATGGCTCTGAGGCAAAAAACTGCCTTGTTGGCAGCGGAAGCATCCTAAACGGTTTTATAAATCACTCTGTTTTATTCAGGCGCGTGCGCACAGGGGAAAATTCCGTAATAAAGGATTCTATCATTATGGAAGGAACATATGTCGGGAACAACTGCGTTATAGAAAACGCAATAATCGATAAAGACGTTATTATTTCAGACGGAAAACATATTATCGGCGCTCCCGGCAAACCAGTGATACTAAAAAAAGACACTCTGGTTTAAATAGCTTAATATAGCTTTAGACCAACGCCGCGGCGCTTTTAGGCATCGCGGCGTTTTAACATGAATACATATTATAAATAATATAATAATTCCTTATGCATTGTTAATTATACTTAAAAACAGCAAAAAACCAATAAAAAATGTTGACTATTTTGAGAAAAATACAAATATATGGTTGTAAAATGCGCAGATTTGTTATATAATTATTCCATCGTCTTCTAGGTGCAATATCGACATCATATTTTACAAAACAATTTTATTCTTAAGGAGGAGACTCACGCGCTATGGAGATAACTGACGTAAGGTTGCGAAAGGTTAGCAAAGAGGGAAAGATGAAGGCTATTGTTTCTGTTACGTTTGATAATGAATTCGTTATTCATGATATCAAGGTCATACAGGGTGATAAAGGCTTATTTATCGCTATGCCTAGCCGTAAAACCCTAGATGGTGACTTTAGGGACATTGCACATCCTATTAGTTCTGAAACAAGAGAAAGAATTCAAGCTTCTATTTTGACAAGATATGAAAATGCTCTTTTTAGTGAAGAAGCAGCTGCCGAATTAGAAGAATAATTTTGCATTGTTATTTTAATTAAATTTCTCAAGGCTTCTTATAACTCATTAGTTTATAAGGAGCCTTTTCCTTATTCCTGCACTGTTTTTTGGTTTCTTCTTATAATCATATCAAAACCCATCATATTCCAAAAATACCACTAATACAATAGTAGAATAAATATAGCTTTAAAGTTACAATTGTGGTAAAAATTTGGTTGCCGTGAGCACATACACACATCATTGATTTTATAATCCTTTAGTGATAAAATATTTTAAGTATAAAACTAAATTTTGGAGGCGGAATAATGAAAAACAATATAAGAGCCATCATCCGGCTTGATGGAGCAAAATATATGACTCCTGTTTTGGGCGCTCCTTTGCTCTATCATGTGCTTAAAGCTATTTCTCAAGCTGGGATTGATGATGCGGCCGTCATTATGGATGCTGATTTTGATTTTAACGATTCAGCAATACACCGGGCTGTTTGTCCGGCTTCTTTAAACGTTGTTTTTGAAAACAAACCTATAAAAGAGTTTAAGGAAAATACTTTATACATAAATGCAGCAATGTGCTTTGCTGGCGCCGATGCCCTTCATCGGCTTATTGAAGCTCATAGTGCAAATGATAATCAAATAACCGTTTTGGAAGAAACCGAAAATAGTATCTTTTGCATAAATCCTGACGCCCAGTCTAATATTTGTTATGACAGCCTTAATTCATACATTGCCCAGTTGCCCGAAAACGCTGTAGGCCATGTTTCGGCAGATTTTGGTGAAATTTATTGCACCCAAACCCATAGCGATATTGCTAAAACCGCATCTGCTCTGCAAAAAGCTATCAACGAAAAGCATATTGCAAACGGGGTTATTATAATAAACCCCGACAGCACTTATATAGGCCCTGATTGCGAAATATCCGCCGGCACGGTTATATACCCGAACAATTATATTGAGGGTAACACAAAAATAGGCAAGGGATGCGAAATAGGCCCAAACAATAGAATAAAGGATTGTTGCATAGGAAACAAAACCAATATACAATACAGCGTTGCAGATAAATCAGAGATAGGCGATGAAACCAGCGTTGGGCCGTTTGCTTATATTCGTCCCGGTTCAAAAATCGGTTCTCTTGCAAAGATTGGTGATTTTGTTGAGATAAAAAATTCGACCCTTGGAGATAATACCAAGGTTTCACACCTTACATACATTGGCGATTCTGATGTTGGAAGCAACATAAACTTTGGCTGCGGAACAGTTACCGTTAATTATGACGGAAAGAATAAATACCGCACCGTTATTGAGGATGATGTTTTCATAGGATGCAATTCCAACTTGGTCGCACCGGTTACAATAAAAAAAGGCAGCTATGTTGCTGCCGGTTCCACAATAACAGACGATGTTCCTGAATCATCTCTTGCTATTGCAAGGGCAAGGCAAATAATAAAAGAAGGCTGGGTTCGGCCATATAATAAATAAAAAATTTGAGGGAGCTTTTTTTAAGTTCCCTCAAATTTTTTGGCTTTATTTAGCTACAAGCTCAAGGCTTCCCGTCTCTTTCATTTCGGAAATACTTGTTGCCTTTATCATTTTGTTTGATGTGGTATACAGCGAATCGCCTATATATATTATTCTGTCTATAAATTTCTCATAATCGCCATAATAGTAATCATTGTTTTTCGAAGCTGCGTTGCCCTCTTCATGGGTTATAAGACCTTTAAGCGAAAAACCTTTTTCAAGATCAATATTATAAACATACGCACCCTGGAAATAGAAATCTCCGTATGCTATAGGGTTCGACTTTGCGTTTGGTGCAACGCGGCAAACCGTAACAGGGAATGCTAAAAGGTTTTTATCACGAGAGAACAATAGCGCCTTATGGTTGCGCAAAAGCTCAGAATCCGTACCTCTGTCGCCTATTGTTTCTGTAAACATTTCAACCGGATTGGAAACGTCTGACACATCGAATATGGAAATCTTCATCCCCAGATAATATGCCATGCCGTCTTTCTCTATAGCATCCTTGCCAAATCCGATAAGGTGCGTATCGTCATATGGATGCAGATAATCGCTGTAACCAGGGATTTTTAGCTCGCCCAGTATTTTTGGTTCTCTTGGGTTTGAGAGGTCTATAACGAACAACGGATCAACCGTTTTAAACGTTACCATATACGCTCTTTTGCCCATAAACCGTGTTGAATAAATCTTTTCCCCCGGAGCAATGTTTTCTATCTTGCCCGCTATGCTCATTCGTTCATCCAACACATACAGATTATTTCTGGAGTTATAATTCTCGTCGTAAGATGTTGTTGCAATCTTAAAATAGCCATTGCTGTCATCCATGGAGAACTGGTTTAATATATTGCCGGGCACCTCGCCCTTGTATAAATAAGAAACATCGCCGTCTTCCAAGCGGAATTTATACACGACAGTAGTCATTGGGTCATAATACGGCATACGCGTTGGAAGGGATTTTTTAAATCCAATGTCGTTTTCCGGTTGTGGCTCGAAAGCTTTTACGTTATAGCCTTGAGCCGCTATATACAAATAGTCTGACGATGCATAAATACTTTCCCCACTGCCGAAATAAGAGCTTATTTTGGCGGGTTCATTGTCGTCTATATTAAATCCCGTGATTATAGTGAAGCTGTTATGAACATTCCCTGGGAAATAATACATGCAATCATAACCTATGGTCATTTCTTTTTGATCAACAGCAGTATCCCTATATACAGGAAGGGTGTAGTCATTATCCCTCATTATGGAATATGCCCACAGGTTTGAAACGATATAAACCGTGCTGCCTATTTTTCTTGATGAATTATAGTAGCCCTCTGTTTCTACCTCGCGAAGCTTTTTAACATTCTGTTTATCCGATATATCATACGTTATCGCCGTGACCATTGGTTTTCCGTATTGTACAGAAACACCCTTTTTAATCGCTATGTCATTAGCAACGCCTTCAAAAATATGAACTTCATCTCCGCCCATTTTATCGCCTATAACAACGAGATAATCACCATCCTGATAAATCTCTCTTGGGCCGAATGATTCATAATCAAATTCAATTGCATAATCCACACGCATATCTCCGGCAGGCACTGCCTTGACAACATACAGTGTATGATTTCTTAATAAATAGATATACTCACCGTCTGTTTTTATGACATCCGCTTCGTCCACTCCCTGCACCTGGACATTGGTTTTTGAAAAATCGCCAGACGTTTCTCCTGCATAATCCGCAGTAACCATTTCCTTTTCACTATTAGCGGCAGATTCTTGCATTGTGGGAGCAGCGGCATCCATTGCCGGAGGTTCTGGTGAAAATTGCTTCATCCCACCAGTATCAATTGCTTCATCCATAACAACCATATCATCCTCGAACCTCTTTACATACGAACGCGCCTCACCTGCCAACTCAATAAATTTCTCTTTAGTACCGATTAATGGCAGGTTGTTTAGCTTTGATTTTATGCCGTTCAAAACTGCTACATCGGTTTTTGGATCAAAAATATTTTCCGTTTGGCTAATAACAATAAGTCCGTTGTCATAAAAAACATATTTACCGATAGCTTCTGCAAACGAACGAAGCCCTATAAACACCCTTCCGTCCTGCATTTTTGCAGGGGCATCCATAGCTTTTTCTTCTCCGTCAATATATAAAACAGATTCTCCTAGCTTACATGTAACAGTTTTTTTATCCAATTTGATTGTAGCAGTTTTGGAATCGTTATCCCATGAGACATCAGCGCCAAAGCCCTCTGCAATAAAGCGAAGTGGCACGAATGTGCGCCCATTTTCAACAAGCGGTGTTGCATTCGGGTTTTCTTCATCGACAAAGGTTTGATGGTTTTTAACAAACGCAATCGGGCTATTTAGATAAAGCATAACTGCATCCTTTGTCTTTTCGCCAATTACCTCAATATCTTCGATGGTTTGAACAGGCGATGGCTGCTTTTGCGATGCGGTGTTTTGAGGCGAAACTTCTGCATTAATTTCATTCGGGACTGATAATTTGTCAAACACTATGGCTGTACCTACGATAATAACAGCCGATGTTATAAGCGCTACAATTTTTAACAGCCTCTTTTTTTTCATACGAACCCTCCTAATCAATCATTCATTAACGCTGCGTTATAAGTATAGAACGAAAAATAACAAGGTTTGTTCCCTCTATATAAAGTCAATAATAAATATTTTAGATTCAATACTTTAGAATTTCAATCCTTTAAGCGCATCAGCCAAAGCGGTATTTCCCCCGCTATCTTTATTAGCCTTATTCAAATACTTCTCAACATCACGCTTGTCCATTCTGTTCAGATCATTTTTATTTCTTTCCATATACGTATCATATTTCTCGCGGAAACCACATGAACACACGATTTGACGTTTGTCTCCCTCGCCCCAAACTTCCATACGTTTATGGCATTTTTGGCAACGCAGGTTCGACATAAACGATATATTCTGACGATAACCGCATTCGCGGTCTTGACAAACAAGCATTTTGCCCTTCTTGCCGTTTACCTCCAGCATAAACTTTCCACATTCCGGACATTTGGTTCCTGTTATATTTTCATGGCGATATGTTTGGGTATCCTGCTTTATTTGAAGGATGATGTCCTTTGTATATTGCCGTATTTCCTTTAGGAATGCATCCATTTTCAGCTCGCCTTTAGAAATCTTTGAAAGGAGCTGTTCCCAATTCCCGGTCATTTCCGGCGATTTTAAATCAGGCGGAACAAGTTTTAATAACTGCCTGCCTTTAGACGTTGCTGTTATAGATTTGCCATTTTTCTCTATAAGAAATGTTCCCAAAAGCTTTTCAATGATATCACCACGAGTTGCCACTGTTCCCAAGCCGCCGGTTTCTCCCAAGGTTTTTGCAATACTCTTATCCATCATCGTCATATATTTTGAAGGATTTTCCATAGCAGATAATAGCGTTGCTTCTGTAAACAACGGCGGCGGAGAGGTTTTTCCATCAGTTGTTTTTATATTGGAAATAGCTATTTTATCACCCTGAGTCATCTTAGGCAGCGTTTGAGTGCGAACGTCATTACCATCGTCATCATCGTCGTCCGGGTCATAATTGCCCGTTACTGCTTTAAATCCGGGAGATATGACGACTTGACCTTTTGCAATAAATATCTCATTGCCGATTTTTACCTTAACCGAGGTTTGTTCATACTCAAACGGAGGATAAAGCACAGATAAAAACCTGCGGACAACCAAATCATATATCCTAATCTCTTTTTCGTTTAATTTTGCCACCAGAACCGGCTGTTCTGTCGGAATAATCGCATGATGGTCTGATACTTTTTTATCATCAACAAAATTGCTATTCGCTGTTACTTTTTCTATCTTTCTTGCAAGCTGAGCATACGAGCCGACTGAACAAGCCTTTAAACGCTCCTTGATTGTTGGAACGATATCATTTGAGATATAACGTGAGTCTGTGCGGGGATACGTCAGTATTTTATGCTTTTCATAGAGGGATTGCATAATATCTAATGTTTCCTTAGGAGAAAAGCCGTAACGTTTGTTCGCATCCCGCTGAAGCTCGGTGAGGTCGTATAGCTGAGGAGAGTATTTCCTTTTTAATGTTTTCGTTAGATAAACAACACTGCCCTCTTTTTTATCAGAAACTGAGGAGAAAAGCTTTTTACAGCGTTCCTCATCAAATATCCTTGTTTCATTTGTTTTTTGATCCTGCCATGTCAGCTTCATATTGCCGGAAAGTGCAGCTATGCCGAAAAACTTTACGGGCTTGAACTTCCTAATTTCCTCTTCGCGCGCAGCGATAAGGGCTATTGTCGGGGTTTGAACACGGCCACAGGAAAGCTGTGAATTATGCTTTGTTGTTAAACAACGCGTTGCGTTAATTCCGACGAGCCAATCAGCCTGAGCGCGGGACTGGGCAGAATCATACAGATTTAAATACTCCTTTCCGTCTTTAAGCTTTGCAAAGCCTTCGCGAATCGCCTTATCCGTAACGGACGATATCCAAAGCCGCTTTACCTGTTTTTTATTATGAACCTTTTCCAAAATCCATCTGGCAACAAGCTCACCCTCGCGCCCGGCATCTGTTGCAATAACGATTTGACCCACGTCTTTGCGCAGCATTTGATCCTTAACAACGGAGAATTGCTTTGATGTTTGTTTGATTACAACAAGCTTTAGCTTTTCCGGCATAATGGGAAGATCGTTTAATTCCCATGTCTTATATTTTGGATCATAATTCTCCGGGTCTGCCAAAGTGACAAGATGGCCTAGCGCCCATGTAACGATATAGGAATCGCCTTCCATAAAGCCGTTGCTTGATTTTTTACAGTTTAATACGCGGGCTATATCCTTGCCCACAGATGGTTTTTCTGCTAAGACTAATGTTTTCATACTCTGCTCCTTGTATTAATTATATTTTCAGATATTAATTTTTTGAGCAAACGTTGCTCAGGTGGTTGATTCCTGCGGCTGGCAGTTTGAACAAAAGTATATATTTCCACCCATATAGGCTTGTTTTTTGATTGAATGCCCGCAAACAGGACAAAGCATTTTTACTGTCTTTTTTGAAAGAATTGTTTTATACCCTCCATATGATCCTAGCAAATCCTTTTCTGTATCACGGCCGCCATTTTTAACGATATCAAAAAGCGTGCGCTTTACGCTGTTAAACAACTTTTCTGCCTGAGCCTCGGAAATCGCATTGATTTTTGTTTTAGGATGCAGCCCGGCATTAAACAAAATATCTTGCAAAACACCATTTCCTAGCCCAGGAATACGCTGTTCGGTAGCAAGAAATGCCTTCGAGCTTAAAGTAGATTTAGAAGACTTTAGCATTTCGTCAAAATATGCTTTATCAAACTCATCAGAGAGCGGGGATGGCTTTTCTTTTGCCGCAATATAATAGGGGCTATCGTTTTCTCCATTTTTAAACACCCACATTCCGCCATACATCTGGACTGTGCAGACGATAGAGGAAGAATCATCTAGCTCTATATGAAGATGGTTCTTTTTAGGCACTTCTTTGCCGGGCGCAAAGTAGCGAACATTAATGCCATCGCCGAATAACGCTATCATGTCTTCTATTTCCCATTCTATCATACCGCCGACAGCTCTTGCTTCAGCGCATATCTTATTGATCAGGCGCTCATGATACAGAGCCGGATCACCAAAATAAAATGCAAAACGGCTGGGCTCGCTTGGTGTAGAAACGTTTTTGATGGTTTTGCCTTTTACAACTTCATTTATTTGCTGGGAAATTACAATGCATTCCGGTAGTTCAAGCACGAAGAATACCCCCTGTTTATTAGAATTTTATAATATTATATCATGCCCCACATTAAACAACAAATATAATATAACGTGAGTTTGACGAAGTCGAACATGCCGCTTTAGCGGCATAAATCGCAAAGCTATTTTCACGTTATGAGCATTATTTGTGGCGGGTTTTGCCGCAAATAGTGCGAATTGATAAAAGTTCCACCAAGTCGAACATGCCGCTTTAGCGGCATAAATCGCAAGGCATTTCGATAAATAAGCAAAGCAAAACCGCCTGATAAAAACCAGGCGGCTTGATTTATCACC
>CAYVCG010000007.1:23913-28879 GCA_964449985.1 uncultured Defluviitaleaceae bacterium | reverse complement strand
ATAAATAAGCAAAGCAAAACCGCCTGATAAAAACCAGGCGGCTTGATTTATCACCTTCACTAATCATTGGCGCTTTTATTACCATTAGATACAGGGCAACCAACGAGAAATCCCACGCAACCCGAAACTAAATCCCGCAAATGCGATAAGGTTGCAACGGACGCTGAGGTTAGTGGTATAAAATTTCTTGCAATAAGTATTGCAATCAGTGATACCAAACCAATAATAGTTGTAATAATAATTTGCTGATTGCTTGTTTCGCTCTCTGATTCTGTATTGTTGGATATATTGGTAATATTTCCTAATTCTATTGTGTTAGCGATTTCATCAGGTGTAAAACCGATTTTATTTTTTGTAGTGTTTACAGGCGTATCCTCTGATGAGTTTTGGATTACAGATGGTGCTGCGGATTGGTTTTGGCTAGAGTTATTTGGGGTACTCGTTCTTTTAATAAAATTAGCACTCAAAAAATAACCAAAGATTGCCGCAGAAGTTGTTCTTAGAACAATATCAATACTATTTGTGGATTGCGAATCAGTTTCTCCTGTTAACAAACCGTAAATAGATTGAGCCAACAGAAGAAACATAAACATAATCAAACATCTATCAATTAGTTTTATTTTCATAAAGCCCTTATATACCGTCTTAAATATATTCAAACACACTCACCTCGCATCAGATTGCTTAATATAACCCGTAACATAATTGGATGCTGGTAATTTACCTACATTTTCAGCTTTATTTGTTATTCTGACTCTAGAAGATATCACCTGATCATCATAAACCCAATATGTGCCCTTTAGCACAGAAGCCGGGGTTTTTGAAGTTGCTGATGAAAACAAGGGCACACCGTTTAAAGAAAGCTTTGTGCCCGCTTTAATGGTTGTTTGATTTGGGGCGGATGAAGATTGAACAGGTTTTTTATTCTGCGGAACAGGTGTGGGTTTTGCATCTGGCGTTTTTGTTTCACTGTTTAAATAATCCTTATAGCATATATTTAAATCAACATTGCCGATAATACCAGATACGCTTCCGGAGTCGCTATGTTGCCATAACGCGAGATTGTCACCCTTAAAGCTACATTTGCTTGGACCCCACTGCGCAACCCACTTATCATAGTCTTTTAGCCTGTTTAAATCAAACATAGTGTTAAACCAAGACAGGCTTGAATACACACCCGGCTTGTATCCCGCAGCCTTCACCACAGAACAAAATGCTTCTACTATGTCTGTCCTTTGTGAGTTAGTCAAATTGTGTTGTACTTTATCTTCGATATCGAAGACTACTGGGTATGATATTTGATAAGGCGAAATAGCTTTTATGGCAACCTCTGCCTCTTCTTTTGCCATTTCCGGTGTAGATGCATAGGAATATACATATACTCCGCAAGAAATATTGTTTTTAATCGCCGAAACTATATTGTTTACAAAATATCTATCTATATTTGTTCCTGCTGCAACGCGGATGATTGCAAATTGAATACCATCTGCCTTGACTTTTGCCCAATCGATATTTCCCTGCCATGCCGAAACATCAATGCCTTTTAGCTCTAGCATAAATTATCAGTCCTTTGCTACTTAATTTTGTTCTATACATATTATGCAGATTACAAGCACTGCGAAACAAAGGGCAAGAATTTATTCGGAATATACATTCAGGTGCATACGAAGCTTTTGATAACATACATATTTAATAGCAAATATTTATAAAAGAACTAAGTTTTCGCTTGCGAAAAACGACAAAAAGTGATATAATGCACTAAAGTAATAAACGTTTAAACTATTAAAAATTAAAGAGGTGGATTATGCAAATTGACTGGACTGTTATTTTGGCATTCGTTATCTATCTAGGGGTTATGCTTACGATAGGCATTACTTACTACAAGAAATCAAAAACAGCGTCTGACTACTTTTTGGGCGGGCGCAACTTAAACAGCTGGGTTACCGCTATGAGCGCCCAAGCGTCTGACATGAGCGGATGGCTGTTGATGGGGCTTCCGGGGGCTGTTTATATGTTCGGCACAGGGCAGGTCTGGATCGGTATTGGTCTTGCCATTGGAACATATTTGAACTGGCGCATCGTTGCGCGTCGTCTTCGTAGGTACACATATGCCGCAGGTAATTCTATTACTCTGCCGGAGTTTTGGCAGAACCGTTTTGATGACAAAAAAGGCACATTAAAGATTATTTCCTCCGTAATTATTACTATTTTCTTCCTTGTATACACTGCTGCCGGTTTTGCAGCAGGTGGCAAGCTGTTTTCCTCAGTGTTTGGCATCGAATATACAACAGCGCTTTTAATTGGCGTGCTTGTTATTCTTACATACACGTTTTTGGGCGGTTTTATGGCGGTTTGCTGGACGGACTTTATACAAGGGATGCTTATGCTTATAGCCTTGATCACTGTTCCGATAATGGCATTTTATCTTGTCGGCGGTATGAACGGTATTAACATGCTTGACCCGGGCTTCTTGGATCCGCTTAAAGACAACGGGGCCCAAATAAGCTTCATCAGTATAATTTCGCAGCTGGGATGGGCGCTGGGTTATTTCGGTATGCCTCATATCCTTGTTCGCTTTATGGCTATAAAGTCTGAAACCCTCGTTAGAAAATCACGCATTATCGCTGTTATTTGGGTTGTTATAACCCTTTCGGCTGCGATTTTCGTTGGTGTTGTCGGCAAGCTTTATGTTTCTCCGGCTTTGGATGCTTCAACATCAGAAACAGTATTTATAAAAATGATTATGCAAATGTGTCCGCCGTTTATTGCCGGTATTTTGCTGTGTGCTATTCTTGCGGCTATTATGTCTACAGCTGATTCACAGTTGCTTGTAACAGCATCGTCCGTTGCAAATGACTTATACAGCGGTGTTATAAACAAAAAAGCAAGCTCAAATCTTGTCTTGTTGGTCAGCAGAATTACTGTTGTCGGCGTTGCTATTATTGCATTTCTTATCGCTTTGGATCCGAACTCCAGCATAATGGGGCTGGTTTCCAACGCTTGGGCTGGCTTTGGCTCTGCATTCGGGCCTTTGATGTTGTTTGCGCTGTTTTGGAAACGTATAAACATCCAGGGTGCAATCGCTGGTATGGTTTCCGGCGGTTTGGTCGTTATTATTTGGGATTATTTGCCTTTCGGCGACAAGACTCTTGCCGGGCATACAGGGTTATACTCTTTGGTAATAGGGTTTGCTGTTTCTGCTCTGCTTATCTATATAGTAACGCTCTTAACTCCAGAGCCGAATAAAGCAATAGTCGAAACATATGAGTTGGTGGATTCCGGGAAAGAACTTGAAGCTTAGGCTTAATCATATGCGGGTGAGTTTTTTTTAAGCTTACCCGCATTTTTTATTGCTCACAAATATTTGGCACGTACTTTACTCAATTTTTCTTGCTGTGGTATAATAAACAAAAACAACTAAGGAGTGTTTACACAAATGAAATCCTTTGAATATGTTATGCCGACAAAATTGTTTGTCGGAAGGGAATGCCTGAAAAAAAACTATAGAGAGCTTGGAGGATACGGCAAAAAAGCATTTATCGTAACCGGCAAATCATCAAGGTATAACGGATCGCTCTTAAACTGCACAGAAGCGCTGGAAGCTAACGCAGTCGAATACCTCATTTATGACAAGATTAAGGAAAATCCATCTGTAGAAGAGGTTGAAGCTGCTGCAAAAGAGGGTAATAAAAACGGAGTGGATTTTGTAATCGGGATTGGCGGCGGTTCTCCTATGGATGCCGCAAAAGCCATTGGTATCCTTATTAAAAACAAGGATAAGACAGGCGAAGATCTGTGCAAATTACCCCTGCTTTCCTCTGTCCCTCTTATAGCTGTTCCAACAACAGCCGGCACAGGATCCGAAACAACGCCTTATTCTATCCTAACAATACACAAGAAAAAAACAAAGCAAAGTCTTCCTCATAAAATATTTTTTGATAAGGCGTTTATTGATGCAAGATACGCTTTTGATATGCCAAGAAATATAACAACAAATACCGCAGTTGATGCGCTGACTCATTTGATCGAAAGCTATTTATGCACAAATGCAAACTATTTTAGTGATAAACTTTGCGAAACAGGTTTTTCTATGTTTGCAGAATGCCGCAAGGCTTTATACGATTTTACACTCGATTTTGATTTGAGAGAAAAGTTGTTTTTGATGTCGTCTATGGGTGGTTTTTGTATATCCCAAACAGGGACAAGTCTGCCGCATAAGCTCGGGTATGCGTTAACATATTTCAAGAATGTGGCGCATGGAGCTGCAAATGGCGTTTTAACAGCAGAATATATCAAGCTTTGTGACCCCGCCAAGGTTTCGCATATGCTGTCTATCCTGGGTTTTTCAACGATAGATGAGCTTGACAGATATATACGCGATATACTGGAGCTTGATTTTTCATTGTCGCAAAAGGATATTGAAGCGTTTTCAAAGGAGTTTTATGATGACAAGTCTAAGCAAACGGTTCATCCGTTTAATCTTTCATATGAAGACGTGGTAAATGTTTATTCATCCTCTATGAAGAGATAAACAAATTCTTATATCAAAACAAAGATATTATCTACAAGCATAAAACCGCCCCACAGCCAATATAAATAAACTATAATCAAGCATTCAGGGGCGAGGTTTGTTGGAATTATTAATAATTTTGGGTATTGGATATTTGACGGGGGTTTGTGGGTTTTTGCCCGGCATTATTTTCGGAAAGACAGCTGGAAAACTCAGCAGGCGCTTTCAAGGCTCGCTAATGGGCTTTACAGGCGGCTTGCTTATAGCATTTATATGCTTCGAAATGCTCCCTAAGGCTTTTGAAACATGCGGTTTGTATCTGGGAATTTTTGGTATACTTGCCGGAGTTTGTGTTTGCGCTTATTTGGAAAACAAGATAAGCTCTTTAACCAAGGTGTTACGTTTTAATTGCAAAAGCGAATATTTAAAATCTGCAATACTTTTGGCAATAGGGGT
>CAYVCG010000007.1:0-23813 GCA_964449985.1 uncultured Defluviitaleaceae bacterium | reverse complement strand
GTCATGCTGTATATCACGTGCGGCGAGGTTATCCCCAATTCAAAAGGGATTTGGCGCGGCAGGCTGAGCACGATTTTAGGTATGATTGGATTTATTGCTGGAATTTTGTTGACCTCTAAAATATAATATGAGCAAAATTATAAGGGGAGACTTTTTAGGAAAAAGTCTCCCCTTAGGCTGTCGCCAATTAATCTAACAATACATACTGCAATGCGAGCCCCTACAGAAACGCCATTTCTTATCGCCTTGGATGCGCCCTGTTATAGACATCCATAAGATGGCTGTCTGCTGCGCGGAAATATGCTTGCGTTGTGGACATGCCTGTATGCCCAAGCATCTCCTGCAATGATTTTAGATCTGCCCCGTTAGTCGCCAGATGAACGCCAAACGATTGTCTCAGGGTGTTGGGCGTTATATCGTCTTTAAGGCCCGCTTTTTTTGAATACTCCTTAACTATCTTCCAAAGCCCTTGGCGGGAAAAAGGCCCGCCTTTGCAGTTAACAAATAAAGCGGTTTCCTCTTCATCTTTAATAAGCAATGCTCGTGAGTCGCTTAAATAGTCTTCCAAGGCCAAAACAGCCTTTTGCCCCATTGGGATAGTTCTCCTCTTGCTGCCATAGCAGCATTGAACATATTTATGAGCAAGGTTTATGTCAGAAACCTTAAGCGCTATCAACTCACTCACCTTAACCCCTGTTGCAAATAACAACTCAAGAATCGCTCTATCCCGAATGGCTTTTTTGTCATTGCTTTCTGGTTGAGTTAGCAAAGCCTCTATACTGTTAATATCAACACAACTCGGAAGCTTTTGATTAACGTGTGGTGTTTTAACTTTATAAATCGGGTCTGTTTTTATTATGCCGGTATTTAGCAAGTACTTAAAAAAGGTTTTAATAGCTGCAATGCCTCTCGCAACCGTTGCAGCTGTCTTGCCGGATTTCTCCATAAAAAGCATATATGACATAACAGCAGTTTTATTAATCTTATCTGGGCTTGTCCGCTTTATTCCCTGGTCAGCCAAAAATTTCGCAAACTGGTTTAGATCCCTACGGTATGCGGCGATAGTATTAGACGAGCGTTTCATTTCCGAATCAAGATAACTACAGAAATCCTCAATATATTGCTGCATAAAATCACTCCTACGTATTATATAAACCCCGGAACAACAAACGCCTCTATAAGCGATGCAGCAACAACACAGCATATGCCTATAACAAACGCTTTTAAATAATCCAGAAATGACTTTCTTTCAAAAGATGTTGGCAAGCAGAAAATATCTTTAAGCCCAAGCTTTATATGCCTTTTGGAAAGAACGGACTCTCCGCCCTGCGAAAGCCGCTTTGATACGATTTGCGCAAGAACAAAAGTCGCTCCGGAATAGGCAACGTATATGTATACCGGAATAATTATTATATTCTGCGGAAGATACATCGGTAATGAATATAAAAATCCGTCTACTCCAAATTCCTTGATTAAAATAGCGCTTGTAAAGCTACAGCTCATTCCCTTGGAAAAAATGATAATAACAGAAATGAGCGTTGAGAGCGGCAAAAATGCCAAAAACCAAATTATTATAAGTGTTTTTCCGTATTTTATCATCGCCTCAAAAAACACTTCATAACTGTTTATACCCGTTGTTTTTATTGAATTAAAAAAATTGCTTATATTTAAAGTAAGTGTATTAAACTGTGCCTCATCCGTCAGATTACACATAACTATCCCGCCTATTAGCCCTATCAGCAGGCTGCATAGCAGGATAATCAATACAAAATCAGTTACCCCCAATTTTTTTCTTGGTTTTGCGGCCGTTCTTGGTTTAAGACGGCTTGTCCTTTGCGCTATCATACAAACGCAACTCCTCTCTTGTGAAATAATACCGTAATTAATTATATTCACAAGAGATTATGTATATGAACGAAACCGCTATATAATAACGCTAGAATTAAAGCCTATTAAGCACGTCTTTGCAGGCAAAAACAGCTGCTATTGTCTTGCTGTCTTTAATTTTGTTTTCAAATATCATGTTTGTTGCTTTTTCTATTGAATATTTTTCGACCGTTACAAATTCGTCCTCATCTAAGTTAACGACACCCGGTTTCAGATCACGCGCGAGATACACATACAGCACCTCATTGCAGAATCCGATCGCGGAATACATAGAGAACATAAACTTCACATTTTCTGTTTTATAGCCTGTTTCCTCTTCAAGCTCGCGAATCGCACACTCCTTAGGGTCCTCCCCTTCTTCCAGCATACCTGCGGGAATCTCTAAAACTTCCTCTCCCGCCGGATGCCTGTATTGACGCACAAAGATAATGTTTCCATCGCTATCAACCGGCAGAATCGCACACGCACCGCCATGAATAACCATTTCGCGCTGAGCGCTTCTTCCGTCCGGCAGGCTTATCGTATCGCGCACGACATCTATAATATTGCCGTGGAGCAGCTCAACACGGCCTAACGTTTCATAAGGTTTCATATCTTTAACTCCCCTGTCTTATTAACACTGTTTTTAGGAACACTGTTTTTAGAAATACTGTTCCTTTATTGTATATTATGTTATTATAATTATATACAATAAATAACTTGTTTGCAACAGGAGAAACTATTATGCAATGGCTTGATAAACGCTATTATTCATTAAACTTCTTTTTAAGAAACACCTTTGGCGAAAAAGTGATTAAAATACCGTTGGATGCAGGATTTACTTGCCCAAACCGAGACGGAACAAAGGGTATCGGGGGATGCATATTTTGCAGCGAAGGCTCTGGCGGTTTTGCTTATGCGGTTAATGCGGATGATAACTCGGTTTCCCGGGCAATATGTTTAGCACAGGATAATGCAAAATTTGGGGATGCCAAATACATCGCTTATTTTCAGGCATACACAAATACCTACTCACCTTTGGATAGGCTTGAAAAGCTTTTTACGCAGGCGTTTTCTATAGATAGCGTTTGCGCCGTTTCTATAGCGACACGGCCGGATTGTCTTAATAATACAATTGTTGAAATGCTATCACATCTGCAAAATAGATTTGCAAAGTCTGCCTTTGTCGAGCTTGGATTGCAAACCTCTAACGAAACTACAGCTGCCCTAATCAACCGTTGTTATGAGAATGCTGAGTTTGAGAATGCATGTTCGCTGTTGAAAAACGGCAATATTAATACCATCTGCCACATAATACTTGGCCTGCCAAACGAAACAAAAGCCGATATGATGGAGACGGTTCTATATGCATCTGCTATGCCTATAAACGGCATAAAGCTTCAACTTATGCACGTCTTAGAAGGCACAGAACTAGCCCGGATGTATACCAACAATGAATTTTCCACTCTTGGATTCGAAGAATACATTGATATAGTGGTTTCATGTTTAGAGATCATTCCTCCGGACGTTGTTATACACAGATTGACAGGCGATGGTGACAAACGCTTTCTTCTCGCTCCAAAATGGAGCATGGACAAAAAAAGAGTGTTAAATGCGATTGATGCAGAGCTTAGACGGCGTAATAGTTATCAAGGCATACTTTCAGGCAAATAAAAAAACCGCTTATCGCGGTCATTTTTATTTAGTATAAAACTAATTATTAAATTTAAGTATTAAACTAATTCAATTAAAACTTCTTCCGCGCCATCGCCTTTACGCATACCAAGCTTTATAATACGCGTATAGCCGCCCTTACGGTCAGCATATTTTGGAGCGATTTCATCAAACATTTTTGCTGCCATGTCGATAGCTTTTGATTCAGTTCTAACCTTTTTGCCATCCTTAGGTACTTCTACAACAGGATAAAGAGAAGCCAAAATCTTTCTCCTTGCGTTAAGACGAGATGGCCTGTCTTTCTTGATTTTTTTCTCAACTTCATAATACTCAGTTACACGTTTGCCGTTAACCTCTGATTTAATGCGGTTGCCCTTGGCATCCTTTTTAGGCATTTTTGCCATAACGCTGACTTCGTCAAAGTTATCCTTTTCCTTAACAGCGACTGTTATGAGCTTTTCCGCAATTTTTCTAACCTCTTTGGCTCTGGTTTCCGTGGTTCTGATTTTTCCATGATATAATAAATTAGTCGTAAGGTTACGAAGCATAGCCTTGCGCTGCGTTGATGTACGACCAAGTTTTCTATAACCGGGCATTACAAAACCTCCTTATTATTACAAATTTATTCATCGCTTGGCCTTAAGGCAAGGCCCAGCTCGGCAAGTTTGTTAAGCACTTCTTCAAGGGATTTACGCCCCAAATTCCGAACTTTCATCATGTCTTCTTCGGTTTTGTTTACCAAATCCTCAACCGTGTTGATACCTGCGCGCTTTAAGCAGTTATACGAACGGACAGACAGATCAAGCTCCTCAATACTCAATTCTAAAACTCTTTCTTTTTTACCCTCTTCTTTTTCTATAAGGATTTCTGCGTTTTTAGCGTTATCCGAAAGATTAACAAAAAGGTTAAGATGTTCGTTTAAAATTTTAGCGCCTAAGCTTACCGCGTCGTCGGGTGAAATCGTTCCATTAGTCCAAACTTCGAGAGTAAGTTTATCATAGTCCGTTATTTGTCCTACACGGGTATTCTCAACTACAAAATTCACCCTGCGTACGGGCGTGTAAAGGGAATCAACGGGGATATACCCTATTGAGTTATCCGCCTTTTTGTTCTTATCCGCGCCGACATAGCCGCGTCCTTTTGTAATTGTTAGCTCTGCGAAAAACTTGCTGTCGGAACCTCCACTTAACGTTGCTATATGCAAATCGGGGTTCATGATTTCTATATCAGAATCTACTTTGATATCTCCGGCCAAAAGCTCGCCCTCGCCTGTCATCTCTATATAAGCAGTCTTGGGCTCAAAGCCTTCGCTGCTGTTACGGATAGCAAGGTTTTTTAGATTCAATATGATTTCAGTAACATCCTCTTTAACATACGGCACAACGCTAAACTCATGCAAAACGCCGTCTATCTTCAGGTTTGAAACCGCTGCGCCAGGTAATGACGACAGCAGAATCCTCCTTAGCGAATTGCCCAAGGTTGTTCCGTATCCACGTTCAAGCGGTTCGACCACAAAACGGCCATACGTTCCGTCAGGTGACTTTTCTGCAACTTCTATGCGAGGTTTTTCAAACTCAAACACTCGTTCAAACCTCCCTTGCGGATTCTAATTAATGCGTAATATATTATAAGCCTTATAGTATATTACTGTTTGCGCTAAGTTATTTAACATTTTATTATCTTGAATAAAGCTCGACGATAAGCGTCTCGTGGATTGGTGTGTCTATCTGGTCTCTTGAAGGCAAAGCTTCAACAGTACCTTTAAGGTTTTCCTGATCGCTTGAAAGCCAAGTAGGAACCATGCGAGAGTGCGTAACGTCTAAAATATCATTATAACGCTGCATCTGTTTGGAAGCTTCCTTTATCGAAATAACATCGCCAACGCTAACCTGATATGACGGAATATTAACCTTTTTGCCATTAACGGTTATGTGGTTATGACGAACCACTTGCCTTGCTTCACGTCTTGTTCTTCCCATACCAAGCCTATAAACAACATTGTCAAGGCGCAATTCCAAAAGCGTAAGCAAATTTTCGCCGACAATGCCGCTCATTTTGTTTGCTCTTTGGAAATAAATGCGGAACTGTTTTTCCAACACGCCATACATGAATTTAGCTTTTTGTTTTTCTTTAAGCTGTAAACCATATTCGCTTACCTTTCTATTGGTAACGACAGGCTTTTTCTTTGATTTTTTCTTACTTATGCCAAGAAACGCGGGTTCGATCCCTAAGCTTCTGCACTTTTTAAGGACAGGCTGTCTATTAATAGCCATAAATTAGCACCTCCTAATCAAATTCTTCTACGTTTTGGCGGCCTGCAGCCATTGTGCGGAACCGGAGTAATGTCCCTGATCATCGTTACTTCAAGGCCTGCCGTTGAAAGAGCACGGATAGCAGCTTCGCGTCCGCTGCCTGGGCCTTTAACGAAAACCTCAACGATTTTCAAGCCATAATCCTTTGCAGCGTTCGCAGCAGTGTCCGCAGCCATTTGCGCCGCATAAGGCGTTGATTTTCTGGAGCCTCTAAAGCCTAACTGGCCTGCACTTGCCCATGAAAGAGCATTTCCGACGGAATCTGTTATAGTAACAATTGTATTGTTAAATGTTGATTGAATATGCGCCTGGCCGCGCTCAATGTGTTTCTTGTCGCGGCGTCTGCGTGTTGCGCCTTTTTTAACGACTTTTTTAGCCATTTAAGCAAAACCTCCCCATTACTTCTTCTTGTTAGCAACTGTTCTTCTAGGACCTTTTCTTGTTCTTGCATTTGTTTTGGTCCTTTGCCCTCTTACAGGAAGGCCTCTTCTGTGGCGAATGCCTCTATAACAGCCTATTTCAACAAGACGCTTGATATTAAGCGCAACCTCTCTACGCAAGTCACCTTCAACCACTTGGGTTCTATCAATAACTTCACGCAAGCGGGAGGCCTCGTCATCTGTTAAATCCCGAACCCTGGTATCTGGGTTTACGCCCGCTTCTTTGACAATCCTTGTTGCACTTGGGCGGCCAATGCCGTATATATAAGTAAGACCGATTTCAATACGTTTTTCCCTCGGTAAATCTACACCAGAAATACGTGCCATGCGTGGTATACACCTCCTGTTTTTAATTCATAAAAAATCTATAAAGGGTATCTATTTAACCCTGTCTTTGTTTGTGCTTTGGTTTTGCAGAGCAAATAACCATAACTCTGCCTTTTCTTTTGATTATTTTACAATGCTCGCACATTGGTTTTACAGATGGTCTGACTTTCATAACCTTTCGGACTCCTTTCTTAAAAGCCTAAGACGAAAGATACAAAGAGCTTTTATTTGTCACGCCAAATAATTCTACCCTTTGTCAGGTCATAAGGCGACATCTCAACGATAACCTTATCACCTGGGATTATCCTAATGAAGTTTTGACGAAGCTTGCCCGAAATATGCGCTTTTATCCTGTGCTTGTTTTCAAGCTCTACGTAAAACTCCGCATTTGGTAATTTTTCAATTACAATTCCTTCAACTTCTATTGCATCGCTTTTAGACAAGGTAATACCTCCTTAAACGCCGGTGTTTTTAAAAACCGGCTTAGACAACACCGTAAATATTGTTTTTATTATTGGTAAAAACCTATCTTTGGCTGTGTTTTAATAGAGCGGACCTAAAATCAGCGTCGGTAAGATATAAATTGTTGTCAATTTTGTTTTTAATATCCGCGTCAATGAAGTTTGTGATTTGGATATGGCGTAGTTTTTTCTTTTTGGGAGCGCGCAGCGGCCGAACTTTACCGTCAACCAGCATAGCGTAATCCCCTTCAAAAGAATAGACAATAAATGCCAATCCCTTATCACGTCCGCATTTTGAGTAAACAATTTGACCCGTAGTAAACAAAATTATTCCACCCCATTAATAATATTAACTTTTAAATGGTCAGAAGTTCCGGCTCTCCGTCCGTTATTAAAACCGTATTTTCATAATGGGCCGAGAACTTTCCGTCCTTTGTAACAATCGTCCAGTTGTCATCTTTCATTAAGATTTCATGCGTTCCTGCATTAACCATGGGTTCAATGGCAAGCGTCATCCCAGGCCGAAGCCTTGGCCCGCGAACAGGTGAACGAAAATTTGGGATCTCGGGAGCCTCGTGAAGATTTCTTCCTATACCGTGGCCGACATAATCCCGAACAACGCTGAAACCGTTTGCTTCAACATACTGCTGAATAGCTGTTGAAACCTCGTTCAGATGATGTCCTTCTTTAGCAAATTTAATACCTTCATAAAAGCTTTGCTCAGTAACATCTATTAATCTCTGATTTTCAGGGAGCACATTGCCGACAGCGTGGGTTCTTGCGGCATCCCCATGAAATCCTTCAAAACACGCTCCAATGTCAATACCAACAATATCGCCATCTTTAAGCCGTTTTATACCGGGAATACCGTGAATAACCTCTTCATTTATACAAACGCAAATATTTGCAGGAAAACCGTTATAGTTTAGAAACGTAGGCGTTGCGCCTTTAGAGCGTATAAACTCATCCGCTATCTTATCAAGCTCGGCTGTCGTTATGCCTGGCTTGATATAGGTTTTTAAGAGTTCGTGGGTTTTTGCCACGATCTCACCCGCTATTCGCATTTTCTTTATTTGTTCGCTGTTTTTAATGATAATCGGCATTAAATGTTCTCTCCCAAATTTTTAAGAATGCTGTTTGTTATTTCTTCAACACTGCCTATGCCAGAAACCTTCGTTAATATACCGTTTTCTTCATAAAAATCTATGATCGGCTCGGTTATTTCATGGTAAACAGCAAGACGGTTGATAACGGTTTCCTTCTTGTCATCTTCCCTTTGTGTAAGGGTTTCGGAGCAAGCATCACATTTGCCCTCAGTCTTAGGAATCAAATATTTCACGTGAAACATTGCACCGCATTTAGGGCAGCTTAATCTGCCGGACATTCTTTCGATAATAGTATCGTCTGCAACATCCACCAAAATTGCTCTGTCAATAGGGATATTAAGCTCGCTCGTCATAGACGAAAGCTCCTTAGCCTGTTGGAGCGTTCTTGGAAACCCATCTAATATAAATCCGTTTGCACAATCAGCCTGCTGCAAACGTTCAAACACCATTTTATTGACCAGTTCATCAGGAACAAGCCCGCCGCTTTTTAATATCTCGCTAACGGATTGACCGATTTCTGTATTGCCTCGTATATGTTCTCTTAAAATATCGCCCGTAGAAATATGCGCAATATTGTAATGTTTAGCTAAACCCTTTGCTTGCGTGCCTTTGCCCGCTCCTGGAGCGCCAAGCATAACCAATCTCATATTTAAAACCCCATTTTCTTTTTATAAATGGAAATAGATTAATTTAAAAATCCTTTATGGTGTCTCATCAAAAGCTGTGATTCAAGCTGTTTAACAAGCTCAAGCGCAACACCGGTAACGATGAGGAGCGTTGTTCCTCCGAAACCAACCTGTATGCCAAATATCCATTCAGCAAGGATCGGAACCAATGCTACGATTGAATAAAAGATTGCGCCGATCCAGGAAAGCCTTTCAACAGTTCTTGAAATATAGTCTGATGTTGGCTTGCCGGGGCGAATGCCTGGTATAAATCCGCCGTTTTTCTTCATATTCTCCGCCATTTCCGTTGGGTTTATAGCAAAAGATGTGTAGAAGAAGGTGAAGCAGAATATAAGGAAAACGTATAAAATAGCTGCAAACGGATGAGCACCGTATGGGTGATCCGCGGTACGGTGAATTGAAAGTACGTCCACAACCGGTTTTAACCATGCTGCATTGAAGAACTGGTTAAGCTGCTGTGGAAACTGCAAAAGCGAAATCGCAAAGATGATAGACATAACGCCGGCAATATTAACCTTAATCGGTATAAATGAGCTTTGCCCGCCATACATTTGGCGACCAACCATTTTCTTTGAATATTGCACAGGTATACGTCTTTCGCCGTCTTGAATCCAAACAACGAAAGCAATAATAGCAATAAACAACACAATCAGGACTATTATAAGAATCGTACCAATTGGGAAGTTGTAAATAGCTTCGTTTAAGAAACCGGATATAGCTCTAGGTAAGCTTGCTAAAATGTTTGCAAAGATGATAAATGAGGAACCGTTGCCAATGCCTCTTTCAGTTAACAGCTCGCTTAACCAAACGATAAACATTGTTCCTGTAACGAGAGAGAAAACAGCCGTAATATATACGAACATGTTTTGGTTTACAAAAGAGGTTTGCATCGAATAAACCGTACCTGCAGCCTGTAAGAAAGCAAGACCAAAAGCAACATAACGAGTGATTTGGTTGATTTTCTTTCTTCCCTCTTCGCCCTCTTTTTGGATTTGTTCAAGCTTTGGTATAGCGACCGTTAAAAGCTGCATGATGATGGATGATGTGATATACGGTCCGATACCCATTGCAAAAATGGTTCCCATGCCGCCGCCGGTTATAAGTGCAAAAATGTTTTGTGCATCCTGGGTGTTGCCTTCAAGGATTTTTGCTGCGTCTACGCCAGGAAGGCCTATATGGCAGCCTATTCTGTAGATGGCCAGCATTAATAATATATATATAAGCTTTCTACGCATTTCCTTAATCTTCCATGCATTAATAAACACATTTAACAACTTATATCACCTCTGCTTTTCCGCCTGCTTCCTGAATTTTACGAGCAGCAGTTTCGCTAAAATGGTTAACCCTGACCGTCAATTTCTTTGTTATGTCACCATTGCCAAGTATTTTAACGCCATCTCTCGGATTGCTTATAAGACCTTTTGATTTTAAAGCTGCGATATCAACAACCGCGCCGTTTTCAAAAACATCCAACAAGTTCACGTTTATAGCAACAATATCTTTAGAGTTCCTGCATTTAAAACCTCTCTTAGGAAGTCTTCTGTAAAGAGGCATTTGTCCGCCTTCAAAACCAGGACGAACCCCCCCGCCAGTACGTGAGCCTTGGCCTTTGTGTCCTCTGCCGGCTGTTTTGCCGTTACCGGAGCCATGGCCGCGTCCGCGCCTGAAATCCTTATGAGTGGAACCTTTTGCAGGTCTGATTTCGTTTAACTTCATGAGTTTCACCTCCTGTTAGATTTCTTCAACCTTAACTAAATGGCATATGCTGTTAATCATTCCCCACGTAGCAGGGTTGTTCTTTTTAACGACAGTTTTCTGGGTCTTGGTAAGACCTAAAGCCTGCGCTATTTTTTTATGCTTAGGTATTGCGCCGATAGTTGACTTTACCAGTGTTATTTTTAAACTGTCAGCCATTTTTGTATCCTCCTTAATAAATATTTCAAACCGGATTAGTTAAATAATTCTTCAACGGTTTTTCCGCGAAGCCGGGCAACTTCATCAGGAGTTCTAATTGCTTTTAAACCTTCGATAGCGGCATTAACAACGTTACGCTTGTTGTTAGAACCGATAGATTTAGTCGTAATGTTGCGGATGCCTGCCAATTCCATAACCGCACGCACAGGACCGCCTGCAATAACGCCTGTTCCTTCTTTAGCTGGCTTAATTAAAACGCTGGAAGCGCCAAACCCGCCCAAAACTTCATGGAATACGCTGTCATTTTCGTTACGTTGAACGTGGATGATGTTTTTCTTAGCGTCTTCCTTGCCTTTTCTGATTGCCTCAGCTGTTTCGGACGCTTTGCCCAAACCAACGCCGACATGCCCGTTTTCGTCGCCGACAACAACTAAAGCGGCGAAGCTTATAGTACGACCGCCTTTAACAACCTTTGTAACACGGTTTATAGTAACAACTCTGTCTTTAAGATCAAGAGTGCTTGCATCTATTCTTTTCAAGGTCTTACCTCCTTACCTTATTAAAATTGTAGACCGGCTTCCCTGGCAGCGTCTGCCAAAGATTTTATTTTCCCGTGATAGATATAACCTCCGCGGTCAAAAACCGCTTCTTTTATTCCTTTAGCGACAAGCTTATCAGCAATAGCTTTGCCGACAGCCGCAGCTGCTTCTTTGTTTGACTTGCTTTTTAGGTTTGTGGCCAAATCCTTGTCCACAGTTGCTGCTGAAGCAATTGTGTGGCCCGCCACATCGTCAATAGCTTGGACATATATATATTTATTTGAACGAAACACTGCTAATCTCGGCCGAGCAGACGTGCCGGAAATTTGATTTCTTATTCTTTGATGTCTTTTAACTCTGGCTATAGCACGTGAAGGTTTGTTTATCATATGGATTTCACTCCTTTACTATTTCTTGCCAGCTTTACCGGCTTTGCGCAATATTCTTTCGTCGCTGTATTTAATACCCTTGCCCTTATATGGCTCAGGCTCACGTTTGCTTCTTATTTCAGCAGCGTATTGTCCAACCTTTTCCTTATCTATGCCTGAAACGATAATCTTGTTATTACCCTCGACAGTTGACGTTACGCCAGCTGGGTCTATCATTTCGACAGGATGAGAATAACCAAGCGTAAGCGTAAGCTTATCCCCTGCTTTCGCAGCTCTATAACCTGTTCCGACGATTTCCAAAGTTTTGGAATAACCATTAACAACACCTTCAACCATGTTGAAAATAAGCGTACGTGTTAAACCGTGCAACGCTCTGTGTTTTTTCAAATCGCTCGGGCGGGTAACGATAACCTGCGTGCCTTCCAATGCGATGTTCATGTCATCCACAAGTTTGCGGTTTAATGTTCCCTTCGGGCCTTTTACTGTAACGAAGTTTCCGGCTTCGATCTTAACCTCAACACCTTGCGGTATTTCAATAGGCTGTTTACCTATACGTGACATGGTCTGCACCTCCTAAAATAAATTTTGAATTAATAATAACTACCATACATAAGCGAGAACTTCTCCGCCAACGCCTTGCTTTCTTGCTTCTTTATCGGTTATTATGCCTTTGTTTGTTGAAACGATAGCCGTTCCCAGGCCACCAAGAACCTTGGGAAGGTCCTCACAGTTAGCATAAACGCGAAGACCAGGCTTTGAAATTCTTCTCAAGCCGGCCAGCGCCTTTTCATTCTTGTCTTTTCCGTATTTCAAGGTTACGCGGATAGTTTTTTTCGGACCATCCTCGAGCATTTCATAGCCCTTTATATAACCTTCTTTTATCAATATATCACTAATCGCTATTTTCACTCTTGATGCAGGGATATCCACTGTAGAGTGCTTAGCAGCGTTTGCATTTCTTAATCTTGTAAGCATATCTGCAATTGGATCGCTAATTGACATTTAAAAGACCTCCTTTCATAAGCTTTTTACCAGCTAGCCTTTTTAACTCCCGGTATCTGACCCTTGTAGGCTAATTCGCGGAAGCAAATACGGCAAATGCCGAATTTCCTCAAAGTCGCGTGAGGGCGACCGCAAATATTGCAACGGCTATAGGCTCTTGATGAAAACTTAGCTTTCCTTTGTTGCTTTAAAATCATAGACTTTTTAGCCATAGTCTGACCTCCCTTACTTTCTGAATGGCATTCCGAATAACGTTAACAGTTCTCTTGCTTCCTCATCGGTTTTCGCTGTGGTAACAAAGATGATGTCCATACCTCTAATTTTGTCAATCTTGTCGTATTGGATTTCCGGGAACATAAGCTGTTCTTTAACGCCCAGCGTATAATTTCCTCTGCCATCGAAAGCATCAGGGCTAACTCCGCGGAAGTCTCTAACGCGTGGGAGGGCGATATTGATAAGCCTGTCTGCAAAGCTGTACATCTTTTCGGCTCTAAGCGTAACCTTGCAGCCGATCGGCATACCCGCACGAAGCTTAAAGTTAGCTATAGACTTTCTCGCTTTTGTTGTTATAGGCTTTTGACCTGTAATGATAAGCATATCGCCGGAAGCAGCTTCGATCGCTTTAGCGTTTTCTTTCGCTTCTCCAAGACCCATATTAACAACGATTTTTTCTATTTTAGGAACTGCCATTTTATTTTTATATGAAAACTTCTTCATCATAGCATCTACGACTTCTTTTTCATAAAATTCCTTTAATCTGTTCAATTGGATTTACCTCCCTTCCAGTTTAGTCAACCACATCTCCGGTAGTTTTTGCAACTCTTTGTTTAACGGTAACTGTTTTACCATTTACTTCTTTTTGTTCAACTTTAACGCCAAGCCTTGTTGGCTTGCCTTTATAAAGATACATAACGTTTGAAGCATGGATTGGAGCTTCTTTTTTGATAATACCGCCCTTTTCATCCTGCTTTCTTGCTTTTTGGTGTTTAGACACCATGTTACAGTTTTCAACTATAACCCTGTTTTTCTTTCTATCAACAACGAGCACTTTGCCTTCCTTGCCCTTGTCTGTTCCGGCAATGATGACAACCTTGTCGCCACGCTTTATTTTTGTTTTTTGAGCCTCAGCCATTTCTCGCACACCTCCTATAATACTTCCGGCGCGAGAGACAATATTTTCATATATTGCTTCTCACGAAGCTCTCTTGCGACCGGCCCAAAGATACGGGTGCCTCTTGGATTCTTATCATCCTTTATAATTACAGCTGCATTTTCGTCAAATTTTATATATGAACCGTCCGGACGTGATGCGCCCTTAACAGTACGAACAACAACAGCTTTGACGACCTCGCCTTTTTTAACAACGCCGCCGGGTGTTGCATCCTTAACCGAAGCAACGATAACATCGCCAATGTTGGCATATCTTCTTGTCGAACCGCCTAAAACGCGAATGCAAAGAATTTCTTTTGCGCCCGAATTGTCTGCGACTGCGAGCCTTGATTCTTGTTGAACCATGAAACGTGCCTCCTTCCAATTTTAAAGCCACTGATAAAGCCGAAATTATTTAGCTTTTTCAATAATTTCCACAAGGCGCCATCTTTTTTCCTTTGACAGCGGGCGTGTTTCCATAACCTTAACGCGATCGCCAATGCCGCACTCGTTATTTTCATCATGGGCTTTTAATTTATATGTCGTTCTTAATATTTTGTTGTAAAAAGGATGGCTTACGTTGTTTTCAACAGCGACAACAATCGTTTTATCCATTTTATCGCTGACAACTCTGCCTATTCTTGTTTTACGAAGGTTTCTTTCCACAAAAACTCTCCTTCCCAGGCACAATATTGCCCTTTTTCTTATTTAACCAGACCCATTGCTTTTTTTGTTATAAGCGTATTGATTCTAGCGATGTTTTTACGAACATCGTTTATTCTTGCAGTGTTATTGAGCTGGTTGGTAGCATTTTGAAACCGCAGGTTAAAAAGCTCTTTCTTTGCCGAAACGAGCTCATCATTAAGCTGTTCGACTGACTTGTCTTTTATTTCTTCCATATATTTAGTTGACTTCATTGCTATCACCATCCATTTCAAGCTCAAGCTCCTTGCGGGAAGCTATTTTGCATTTAATAGGCAGTTTGTGCATGGCAAGGCGCAAAGCTTCGCGGGCTGTATCTTCATTTACACCTGCAAGCTCAAACATAACCCTGCCGGGCTTAACAACCGCAACCCAATATTCAGGAGAACCTTTACCACTACCCATACGGGTTTCAGCCGGTTTTGAAGTTATGGGCTTATCCGGGAATATTTTAATCCAAACTTGACCGCCACGCTTGATGTGCCTTGTCATCGCGATACGGGCAGCCTCAATCTGGTTTGATGTTATCCAGCTTGGCTCCATGGCAATAAGGCCGAACTCACCGTAGTTTATTCTGTTGCCGCGAAGGGCTTTGCCTTTCATTCTGCCTCTGAACTGTTTACGTCTTTTAACTCTTTTAGGCATTAACATTATTTATCGCTCCCTTCCTTTTTTGCTTTCACAGGAAGAACCTCACCTTTATAAATCCAAACCTTAACGCCAAGTTTGCCATAAGTAGTGTTTGCTTCAGCAAAGCCATAATCAATATTGGCGCGCAGTGTTTGAAGAGGGATAGTGCCGTCATGATAAGTTTCGGTACGCGCAATGTCCGCTCCACCCAAACGGCCGGAAACAGCGATCTTGATACCTTGAGCACCAACGCGCATAGTCTTTGTCATTGCTTGCTTCATAGCGCGGCGGAATGTCACGCGGTTTTCAAGCTGCTTTGCAATGTCCTCCGAAACGAGCTGGGCATCTCTTTCCCAGATTTTGACTTCTTCTATATTAACGCTTACCTTTGTATTTTGGTCTTTAACCATTTTTTGAAGCTGTTCGGAAAGCTCGGCGATAGCCTGGCCGTTTCTTCCGATAATGATACCTGGTTTGTTAACATGAATAGTTATTTTAACACGGCTTGAAGATCTGTGAATAACGATTCTGGAAATGCCGGCTTGATACAGCTTTGATTTAATGAATTTTCTGATCTGGTTGTCTTCAACAAGAAGTCTTCCGAAATCTTTTTCGGCATACCACACAGAGTCCCAGTCTTTAATAATTCCTACTCTTAATCCATGAGGATTTACTTTCTGTCCCATTCTCTACCTCCTATCTTTCATTAAGAATTATAGAAATATGACTAACTTTTTTCTCGATTTTATAACCGCGACCTTTTGCGCGGGGGCGAAGACGGAATCTTGAACCGTATGACTTGCCTCTATTTGCAACAGCTTCCTCAACGAAGAGTTTTTCCTGATCAAGGCCCATATTGTGCTCGGCGTTTGCCACCGCTGATTTTAATACCTTTTCAATGAGGTATGACGCATAACGGGGCGAATAGCTTAATATTGCCATAGCATCTGATACCTTTTTGCCCTTGATCTGGTCAAGGACTATTCTTGCTTTTATATCGGAAATTCTTAAAAATTTACCATGCGCTTTAGGGCGTGTGTCTTTTAACTGGTTTCTTTCCTTTTTTATCTGACTTCTGTGTCCCTTAGCCATTTTAAGAAAACCTCCTTTCAAAAAATGAATAGTAAAAGCTTATCTAAGCTTGCTCTTTTTTTCCGCGTCCTTACCGTGGCCTCTGTAGGTTCTTGTCATAGCGAATTCACCAAGCTTATGACCAACCATATCCTCCGTAACATAAACGGGAACGTGCTTTCTTCCATCATGAACGGCAAGTGTGTGGCCAATCATATCTGGGAAGATAGTGGAACGGCGAGACCATGTTTTAATTACGTTTTTTGTATTAGCCTCGTTTTGGGCTATAACTTTTTTAATCAAGTGTTCGTCAACAAACGGCCCTTTTTTTAATGATCTGCTCATTATGCTCCTCCTTTTCTAACAGGATTGGAATTTTATTTTAAACAGATAAGAAAACTAACACAACGTTTACTTAGTTCTCCTATGGATGATATATTTGTTGGAAGCTTTATGCTTCGCGCGGGTCTTTTGGCCAAGAGCAGGTTTGCCCCAAGGCGTTGACGGCGCTTTGCGACCGATTGGCGTACGTCCTTCACCACCACCATGCGGGTGATCATTCGGGTTCATAACAGAACCACGAACTGTCGGGCGGATACCCATTAAACGTTTTTTACCGGCTTTACCAATATTTATAAGTTCGTGATCAATATTTCCGACTTGGCCGATAGTAGCGCGGCAATCAAGCGGAAGCAATCTCATTTCGCCGGAAGGAAGCCTTACTGTTGCATACTTACCTTCTTTAGCCATAAGCTGCGCACCGTTACCAGCAGCACGAACGAGCTGACCGCCAGCACCAAGCTTCATCTCTATGTTATGAATTGTTGAACCGACAGGCATACTTCTCATTGGCATACAGTTACCAACGCGGATTTCTGCTTCTGTGCCGCTCATCAAAACATCTCCGACTTTTAGGCCTACAGGAGAAATGATATATCTTTTCTCGCCGTCTGCATAATTAAGCAGAGCGATGTTAGCCGTTCTGTTAGGATCGTATTCAATACCAGCAACCTTTGCAGGCACACCGTCTTTGTTGCGCTTAAAATCGATTATTCTGTATTTCTTTTTGTGTCCGCCTCCGATATGGCGCACGGTTATTTTGCCCTGTGCGTTTCTTCCGGCAGTCTTCTTGATATGAACCACAAGGCTTTTTTCTGGCGTTGTCTTTGTTACTTCAACGAAGTCCGACGTGGTCATATGCCTGCGTGAAGGCGTATATGGTTTATATCTTTTAATACCCACAGTTTACACTCCTTTCAAACATCCCGCCGCTTTAAACGGCAATCTGCTTCCGTAGGCTTACATGCCCTGGAAGATTTCGATATCCTTGCTGTCGGGCTTAAGCTGAACAATAGCCTTTTTGCGCTTTGCTGTTCTTCCGTAATCACGGGTGCGCGTGCGCTTTTTCTTACCTTTTAAGTTAAGAGTGTTTACGCTTTGAACAAGCGTACCTTCAAACATCTTTTCAACAGCTTCCTTAACCTGTGTTTTTGTTGAATCGGGATGCACGTAGAAAGAATATTTTTTGTCGGCCATTTCGCTCATACTTTTTTCTGTAACGATAGGTCTCAAAATGATGTCATAATATTTTAAATCAGCCATTATACGTACACCTCCTGTATCTTTTCTATAGCAGCCTTAGTCGCGACAAAAGTTTCATACTTTAAAATATCGTATGTGTTGATCGTATTTACAGAAGCTGTTTTAATACCCTCAATGTTCCTTGCGGAAAGGATAATGTTTCTGTCACTTTCATCCAAAACTATAAGCGCGCGTCTTGTTTTAATATTG
This sequence comes from uncultured Defluviitaleaceae bacterium, assembly GCA_964449985.1. Lineage (GTDB taxonomy): Bacteria > Bacillota > Clostridia > Lachnospirales > WRAX01 > CAYVCG01. The sequence continues at coordinate 5,754 of CAYVCG010000007.1, read as the reverse complement.
TCAAGAATCTTAGACATTTCTTTTGTCTTAACTTCGTTAAGCTTCAATTCGTCTAAAACGATAAGTTTTTTATCATTAAGCTTGCTGGAAAGAGCGCACTTTAGTGCAAGTCTTTTAACTTTCTTGTTAAGCTTAATAGAAAAATCTCTAGGCTTTGGAGCAAAAACAATACCGCCGCCAACCCATTGCGGAGAACGGATGGAACCTTGTCTTGATCTTCCTGAGCCTTTTTGCGGACGTGGTTTGATACCGCCGCCGGAAACCTCTGCACGAGTTTTCGCGGATTTGGTACCCTGCCTTTGATTGGCGAGGAATTGCACAACCGCCATATGCATAACGTGTTCGTTTATTTCAACGCCGAAAATTTCATCGTTAAGATCCATTGTCCCGACTTGTTTTCCGGCCATATTATATAAATCAACCTGTGCCATTATTATAAATCCTCCTTTCGTAAAGTATTATTACTGCTTTACGCTTTCTTTCACAACGAGAACTGTTCCTTTGCTTCCCGGAACGCAGCCCTTAACCAAAAGCAGGTTCTTTTCCGCATCTGCGCGGACAACGGAAAGGTTCTGGATCGTAACCTTAACAGATCCCATGTGTCCAGGCATTTTCTTGCCTTTTTTAACTTTACCGGGCGTAGTTGCTGAACTTAATGAACCCAAGCCTCTGTGATACTTAGAACCATGGGCCATTGGGCCGGTATGCTGACCATGACGCTTTATCGCGCCTTGGAAGCCCTTACCTTTTGAAATACCGGTAACGTCAATCCTGTCACCCGCAGCGAATACATCCGCTTTTATTTCGGAACCGACTTCATAGCTGTCAGCATTTTCCAATTTTAATTCCTTCAACACTTTGAGCGGAGCAACACCCGCTTTATCAAAATGACCTTTTACAGGTTTTGTAACGCGCTTTGGCTTAACATCGCCGAAACCGACTTGAAGCGCGCTATAGCCATCGTTTTCAACCGTCTTTTTCTGGACGACAACACATGGCCCGGCTTGTAAAACCGTTACGGGAACAAGAGTTCCTTTTTCGGTAAACAATTGCGTCATACCGATTTTTTTAGCCAAAATAGCTTTCTGCATCATAACACCTCCGAAAACTCTACAGCGGATTACCTCTTTCAAGAGAAAAAAGCAATCATACTAGGTTATATAAGATATGAACAGGCAAATCCAAAACTTATATAAACCCTTACGGTTTTTTGTTTTATTAATTAAATAAATTATTTCTTTTTCTTACTGACAACCTTGATTGTTATATCAACGCCTTCAGGCAAATCAAGGCGAGTTAATGCGTCGACTGTCTTTTGAGTCGGCGACAAGATGTCAATAAGGCGCTTATGAGTCCTCATCTCGAACTGCTCGCGAGAATCCTTATATTTGTGAACCGCACGAAGGATAGTGATAACTTCCTTCTTTGTGGGAAGCGGTATAGGACCGCTGACAGATGCGCCCGTTTTCTTTGCGGTGTCGATAATTTGAACGACTGATTGATCAATTATCTTGTGGTCATAAGCTTTAAGACTGATTCTCATTTTGTCATTAACCATAAAAAAAGTCCCCTCCTTTTCGTACTTTGGAAATTAATAGCACGACAAGCGACGACTGCACACTCAGCCGGGCGTATCACAAAAAATTAAGTGACCCAAAACCGTCATTGCCTGCCTAACGGGTTTGGAGGAAACGCCCGCAGCACATCATTTTTTGATATGCGGCTGTTTTATATGCCAAATACGGCAAATTTTGCACAGTGACCATTGTCGTCCGGTTTCATGAACTGGACATAGCTCCCCAAAAATTCCCTGTTATTAAAACAGCAACCTCTTGGTTCATCGCTTTAATTAAGGCAAAACAGCGTCAATTTTCGCCCCTAAGCCTCGAAATGTCACAACAGGTAATAGTATACATCATTTTTTTTGTAACCGCAAGACTTTTTTTGAAAAAATACAAAATTTTTAATTTGGATTGACATATAAATCCAAAGGATTTAAACTTATGCTATAGTTGGGTTATTATAATGAAAAATGCATATCATAATTAAATACACATTATGCACGAAAACCGCCTAACAATTTTCTTCTTAAATATTAATAAAAAATAACTATGACATATTAATGGCTAGCTACTCTTTATTTTTACTATATTTTTATGGAGGTGCTTTTTATATGAAAGCTTTAGGCGATATTGCTTTAGGCAGGCCAAATCTTGGACAATCTATGCCTGTTATGGTATATAGGCTTTTTGAAATGGCGATTATGGATGTTTTGACTGAACGGTTTGGCCAAGATGCTTCTGACGAAATTATTCGGGAAGCAGGCTTTAGGGCAGGAATGGTGTTTGCAAAAGGAAACCTTGATAAAACAGTTGGATTTAGCGATTTTATTTCTGCTCTTCAAGATAAACTATCAGAATTAAAAATAGGCATTTTAAGGATAGAAAACGCTGATTTAGAAAAAGGCGAGGTAACTCTAAGCGTTTATGAAGATTTGGATTGTTCCGGTCTGCCCGTTACGGATGAACAAATTTGTGTTTATGACGAAGGTTTTATCGCCGCAATACTTGAGTATTATAGCGATAAACCATTTAACGTAAGAGAGGTTGATTGTTGGGCATCCGGAGAGAGAGTTTGCCGCTTTAAGGCTAAAAGCAAATAGCCCGAATGCTTAATCAACACAGCTTAGGGGGTGGTCGCGATAGATATTACACAGGAATTGGAAAAAATCAGTCATATTCTTAGTTTAATTTCAAAGGGATTATTTGATGAGCTTTCAGAAACGGATGAATTGTCCCAATTGTGGACACCTCTTCCGGAAAGTGAAAATTCCAAAATAATTAATCAAATATATGAAAACATATCGTCTATTTATGAAAAAATAAATGAACTTAATATATATTCCTCCGCCTTGGCAAAGGGCGATTTGGACATTGATTTCCCGCCCAGAAAAAACTTCATGGCGGGCGGCTTAAAAGAGCTTCATGCAAATCTGCTGCATTTAACATGGAAGGTTAATCAAATCGCTGCGGGGGATTATAACCAAACAGTTGACTTTATGGGAAAGTTCTCACAGGCCTTTAACGATATGGTCGATAAGCTTAAAAACCGCGATATTTTGCTTAGTGAATCCAGAAATCTTGTGGAAGTGCTTTTTAAACATACGAACATAATCGTTTTTGTCGTCGACGCAAAGACGGGCGATCTTATTTATGGAAAAGGGAAAGACTATAATATTTATTATGACAGCAGCTTTTCCGATGATTTTAGCGATATCGCCGAAAAGCTCAAACAAAAGAGTGTATCCACCAACAAAAGAATGTATGACTGGGACTTGTTTTCCGAAACCGATAATAAATGGTACACTGTAAAATCAATGATGATGACATGGACAGCAAACCAAGAAGTATACTTTCATATGCTGTTTGATATATCTGAGCAAAAGGTCATTCAAGAACGGCTGGAGCTTGCTGTTTCCACAGACGTTAAAACCGGCGCATACAGCGGTGCTTATGCCATGGAAGAAATAGACTCCCTGATTAAATCAGGAGGTTATTTTTGTATTTCTTACTTTGATCTTGACGGTTTAAAGATCGTTAATGACACACTGGGGCATTCTTATGGCGACGAGCTTCTAAAAACATTTGTTAACATAGCGATTGCCTGCATAAGGCCCAGCGACAGTATGTGTCGTTTGGGAGGAGACGAATTTTTACTAATTGCGCCCGGCGCAAATAAAGAAGCAACTCAAAAAATAATAACCCGAATTGAAACAAAAGCCAAAGAAATAAACGATAGCAAAGAATATAAGTTTAAGATATCATTTAGCTACGGAATAGAGTATTGCGATGGAGCGAAAGACTTAACGCCGCAATCAATCATTGATGTAGCCGATAAAAAGATGTATGAGCAGAAGCGCTTGAAGAAGTTTAAAGGATTGATTAAAAGCCGGTAACAATGCATGGGTTATCGGTTTTTTGCTTTTATAAAGGGTGATTTATATGCTGTTGTTTAATAGGTTTGATATTTGGATATACAATATATCTTGTGCATTGCTTGTTTTAATAATTATCTGTATAATTGCAACTGATATAAAATCGCGCGTCATCCCAAACGGCTTTATCCTCGGGATTGTTGCACTGGCTGCCGTTCAAATCATAGCTACATGCGCCGCATATAACACTTTTGAACCAGTCATCGAAGGCGGATTGGGGTTTCTTACTGGCCTTCTTATTTCCGGGGCAATAATATTTATATCAAATGGTGGTATGGGAGCAGGCGATATGAAGCTGTTTGCTGCTTTGGGGGCTTTTTTCGGCATAAAAAATATTTTGGAAATCATATGTCTTTCATTCGTGCTTGCTGGGCTAGTTTATACCCCTCTCGTGCTATTGAAACAAAAAAGCCTTAAATCCCGTGTGGCTATGGCGCCATATATCGGCGCAGCAGTCGCGATTGTCATGCTGTTTCAAAAGTATTTTGACATGATTTTGGGACTAGGCTGAATACCGTATTAATGCTTTTCCAAATGATTTTTTAAAATAAGCATAATGCGGGAAAAATTATTTAAAATATTAGGAGAAATGTATTCATGTTTAAAAGATTTTATCCGATGGAATATTGTGACAGTATTTATGCAATAAATTATGCCGCGCTAAAATCGCAGGGCATAAACGGCTTGATTTTTGACATAGACAACACAATCGCACCGTTTGACATACCCGAGCCCGACGATGGAACTGTGGAGTTTTTGTCAAAACTTACGGGCGATGGTTTTAAAATCTGCCTGTTATCAAATAATAATGAAGCCAGAGTGGTTTTGTTTAATAAACGCTTGGGTCTGCATGCAGTTCATAGAGCTGCCAAGCCGGGTCTTAAAGGGATTGGCAAAGCGCTTACACTTATGCAGGTATCCTCGGATAAAACCGCATTAATCGGAGACCAAGTCTTTACAGACGTTTGGTGTGGAAACAGAAAAGGGCTCTACACTATTTTGGTCAAACCTATAGCAAACCGCGATGAGTTCTCTGTCCGACTTAAAAGAGGATTAGAGAAGATTGTCGTGGATTCTTATGTTAAAAAACAAACCGGGAGGAAATAATAATGATAAATGATTATATAGGCGGAAAAACGCACACCTACGGCCTCTTAGGCAATCCTATAGACCATACGTTTTCGCCGTTTATATATAATACAATCGAAAGAGCTGTAACGGGCAGTGGTCAGGCTGATTTTGTATATGTGCCATTTTTAGTCAAAGACGGTAACATAGAGGCGGCTGTGCGTGGGGCTCATGCGCTAAACATCCAAGGGCTAAGCGTTACTGTTCCTTATAAAAAAGATGTTATGCCGCTCCTTCGCAGTATAAATAAAACAGCTATGGCTGCCGGCGCTGTCAACGTATTAAAATATACCGAAGATGGCTATGATGGTTATAATACAGACGTGTATGGCGTTATTAAAACGCTGGAGAATGAAAACGTCGATATGAAAAACAAGAATGCTGTCGTTCTGGGTGCAGGCGGCGGAGCAGCAGCCAGCGCTGTGGCTTTATGCGAGATGGGCGCTGAAAAAATTTTTATTGTTAACAGAACGCCAAATACGGCAAAACAACTTGCAAAACATATATCACAGTATTATAATGTAGATATCGAATATCGAACGTTTGACGAACTTGGGTCACTCCCTATCTGCGAAGCTGCCATTCAAACAACTACCTTAGGGTTCGGGCCTCATAAAGGCATCTCTCCTGTT
>CAYVCG010000006.1:14517-51510 GCA_964449985.1 uncultured Defluviitaleaceae bacterium | reverse complement strand
AACAAAAAAAATTTGTAAAGCACAAAATAGAAATGAAAAAGGTGGGGCTTATGAAATTCCTGCATCTATCGGATTTGCATATAGGCAAGACAGTATACGGTTTTTCGATGTTAGACGATCAAGACTATATACTGGAGCAAATCATAAATATAATTGCTGAGATAAAGCCACAAGCTGTTGTTATCTCCGGTGATGTGTATGACAAACAAACCCCGGGGTCAGATGCTGTTCGTCTGTTTGATGATTTTTTAACTAATCTGGCTAAGTTTAGCATAAAAACAATGATAATAAGCGGCAATCATGATTCGCCGGAACGCTTAGATTTTGCAAGCCGTATAATGTCGGGCAGCGGAATATACATATATGGAAGGTTTAGCGGCGAGTTGCGCCAGATAACTATGACTGATGAATATGGAGATGTTTGTTTTTATCTCATGCCATTTATTAAGCCATCCTTTGTTCGTCGGTTTTATGACTGTGATATAGAAACATATTATGATGCGGTTAAAACAGTTATCGAATCTGTCAAGATAAATACACATAACCGAAATGTAATTGTTGCTCATCAGTTTTTTGTTAATTCAGGCGTTGCGCCTGAAATTTGTGATTCCGAAATAGGTGGTATTGGTGGGTTGGATAGTGTTGATTGCGATCTTTTAAAATGCTTTGATTATGCTGCTTTGGGTCATCTTCATGGGCCACAACGCCTTTATAGGGATACGATTCGATATGCCGGTTCGCCGTTAAAATATTCAGCATCGGAGTGTTATAATAAAAAATCTATCACTGTTGTCGATTTGAAGCAAAAAGGAGACGTTTCTATTTCCGTTATACCGCTAAAGCCTAAGCGGGATATGAGACGTGTAAAGGGTAGTCTTTCTGAGATTATAAGCGCAAATAACGCATCGTTGAACCAGCCGGACGATTATGTCCATATAACGCTCACTGACGAAGGTGAGGTTTTGGACGCCATGGCAAAGATAAGGCAAAAATTCCCGAATGTTATGACGCTTTGCTTTGAAAAACGTATAGCTGCTTCGGATTTGGAAGCTATTCGTTTGGAAAATTATGCTCCTTCTGAAATGTTTGAATCATTTTTTAAAGAGCAAAACGGTGCGGCACTAAACGCCAAACAAACAGAAATTATACGTTCCTTTTTCGAAAAAGGGGGGCTATTGTGAAACCTATTTTGTTGACAATGAGCGCCTTCGGGCCATATGCTGGCACACAGACGGTTGATTTTAAAAAACTTGGCACAGGGCTATATCTTATAACGGGAAAGACGGGAGCAGGCAAAACAACGATTTTTGATGCAATTGCATATGCTTTGTTCGGTTTGCCGAGCGGCAGAGAGCGTACAGCAAACATGCTACGTAGCCATTTTGCCGACGAGCAAAAAACGTTTGTCCGCCTCACCTTTTTATATCGGGACAAGGAATATATTGTGGAAAGAAATCCTGAATATGAACGCCCGAAGCTTCGTGGTTCGGGCACTGTGAAACAACCTGCGGGAGCAGATTTGATTATGCCCGATGGCACTGTCATAAGCGGCGCGGGTGCAGTCAGCAAAAGAATTGAGGAAATTCTGGGCATAAACAGGGATCAGTTTTCGCAAATAGTCATGATTGCACAAGGTGATTTCATGCGGCTTTTGTTGAGTGATACAAAGGAAAGGGTTGTTATACTTCGGCGTATTTTTAATACGGATAGCCTTAAATCATTTCAGGAGCAGTTAAAGCAAAAGATGTTGGAGCAAAAACATGCTATGGAGGCCAAGACGCAAAGCCTTTTGCAATATGCCTCTGGTATACAATATGCAGGGCATTCTTCAGAGGAAAGCATAACTCTATGGATACAGGCAAACGACATACATAATGTAGATGTGTTGATAGAAAGCCTTAATGGGCTGTTGGCTTTTGATCAAAATAAGCTGCTCAGTTTAAGAGAGGAGCAGTCTGTTATCCAGCGCAAACAGACAAGTCTTTCTGCAAAAATAGCTATAGCCAAGCAAATCAACGAGCGGTTTGACATGCTTTCATTAAAACGTAGTGAGCTTTCTGTTATATCGCAACAAGAGAGTGATTATAAAGAAAAATCTGAAAAGCTGGCCAGAGCAAAAACTGCCGCAAATGTTTATCCATATGAGGATAGGTTTAAAACTGCTTCAAATGCGTATGACGAAGCGCAGGATGCTGTTAAATCAGCACAGTCTTACCTGCATGAGAAACAGGCGATTGTCGAAGCTGCAAAGGAGCGGTTTTTTTCCGAAAAAGCTAACTCCCAAGAAACGGATGAACTTAGAGCAGAGCTTGATGCGCTTAAAAAACACTTGCCGGAATACGAAACGCTTGCACAAACAATGGCAGAATTGGAGCAAACCTCAAGAGCGATAAACGAAAAAGCTAAGGAATTAGATAGTCTTAAAAAAAACCGTGATAAACTGGATATATGGCTTGATGAAGCCAACAAGCGTTTGGAGCAGCTTGCTGATGTCAAGTTGCAGCTAGAAAGAACAAATAATGAAAGCAAAAATGCAAGAGAAAAGCTTGAGGAGCTTAGCCGACTTTCTCAAAATCTTTTAGATTTGGATAAAGCAGTCCTAAATAAAAAAATAAATGAAAACACATTTGTTTCATGTGAAACAATATACAAAGAAGCTGATAAATTATATAAACAATTGGAAGAAAATTTTTTCCGTGAGCAAGCCGGCCTTTTGGCAAAATCATTGGAATGCGGAAAGCCATGCCCTGTTTGCGGCTCGAGGGAGCATCCTTCTCCAGCTTTGGCTTCCCCTGAAGCTCCATCAGAAGATGCCATCATATATGCCAGAAAGCGTATGGAACAAGCGAGAGGGAAAATGGAGGAAGCGGCAAGGAAAAGTGGTGAGGCAGCGTCAGAGGCAAAAGCCTTGGAGGTATCCTGGAAAATAGGCGCAGGAAAATATTTTTCTGCCATTGAGGAAGCAAGGGATATTCTTCCGCAGGAAATCGGCATGGTGGCGAAAAAACTTGCAGGGCTTAACGAGAGCATAAATGCTTTGCAAAATGATGCTTATCAGAAGAATGTCTTGCAAGATAAGTTTGCACAAGAAACATCCAAGCGCTTGGCTATTTCCGGGGAAATAGACGAATACTCCGAGGCTTTAAGCCAGCTTAAAATTAACGAATCAAGTATATCCGCACGATGTAGTGCAATACGGGCCCAGCTAAAGTATGATAGCTTTGAATTGGCAAAGCATAGACTTTATGAGGTCGAAAACAGAATTTTAGTCTTGCAAAAACGATTTGATACTGCACAGCTTTTATACAACGCTTCCTGCGAAGATTTAAAGGCAGTGGAAGCAGTTTTAAATGAGAGGATTGTTCAGTCAGATAGTATGCTATCCAAAAAAACTGTGCTCGGGCAGGAGTTTGATAGTGCTCTTAAAAAATATGGATTTTCATGTTTTGACGAATATTCCGAATGTTTGATTGACGAAAATAGGATTATGCGATTGGAGCAGGATATATCAGAATATTATAAGAAAATAGATGTGCTAACCCACGATATAAATCGTATGGAAGAGGAACTTTCCGGCAGGGAATACGTTGATTTGGCTCCGCTTATCGAGGATATGGATGCGGCAGAGCAGAAGATAAATGATTTAAACATGGATATAACAGCTTGGCAAAGCAGATTTGATAATAACAAAACGGCTCTTTCAAACATAAAAAGGGTTGCTAAAGCGATAGAAGGAAGCACAGAAGAATATGCAAACTATAAAGCTTTGTCGGACTGTGCAAATGGCGAAATTGGAGGTAGGGCAAAAATAACGTTTGAAGCTTTTGCTCAGGCAGCATATTTTAGCGGTATACTGCAAGCGGCAAACATACGCCTTAATGCAATGACAGGCGGGCGCTTCCAGTTAAAAAGAAGAATAGAAGCGGACAACCTCAGAACCCAAACAGGATTGGACATCGATGTTTTTGATAACAATACCGGTAAAATCAGGGATATTCGTTCGCTATCCGGCGGAGAATCATTTGAAGCGTCACTTGCCCTTGCGCTTGGGCTTTCTGATATTGTTCAGCAGACATCGGGCGGCATACGTCTTGATGCTATGTTCATTGATGAAGGCTTTGGAACGCTGGATGCAGAATCACTTGACCCCGCTGTGATGACTTTACAGCAAATCGCAGGCAACAGATCAATCGGTATAATATCGCACGTGGGCGAGCTTGCGGCAAGGATAGATAAACAGATCAGGGTGGATAAAGGATTGAGCGGAAGTACAATCAGAATATTATAAGTCGGCCAAAAATTGTTTATTCTTTAAGGGTATTAAAAAAGAGCCATTGTAGGCTCTTTTTTGACTTTACCCTATAACATAAACAGTAACATTCCTACGGCCGAATTCAAGACATTCGCCATAGGTGTTAAGATATAAGTCAATTTTATTACCTTTTATAGCGCCGCCGGTATCTCCGGCTATGGCTTCTCCATAGCCCTCAATATAAAGCCTAGTTCCCAACGGAATAACCCGCGGATCAACAGCGACAACGCCATATTGCGCCTGCATGCCGGATGCCGTTATGCCAAAGCCTTTTTGGCCAGGGCTTTTACCAGTGCATTCATAGTTGGCAGTGTAAGCTGTTGCGCTCATAGTCAGCTTTTCTTTATAATTTTCTGGCGGAGCGATCAAAGGAGAGCTCGGCTGACCCATCGGGACAGGTTCGGGGGCGACATATGTCCCAATTTCTATTACTTCATCAACAGGTTCAGTTATAACTTCTTCGGATATTACTTCGCGGGAAACCTCTTTTCCTCCAACGTAATAAACGCGGACAACGCTCTTTTTCTCGCCATTTACTCCCGCAACAGTGGTCTTTTCAACGCCTAAGTCAACCTTGTCGTTTTCAACGGTTTTTGTTTCAAACGGAATAGGTGTTGTTGTTTCAAAATCCTTTGTTGTTTTTGAGTTTATCTCTAAAATTGTGTTTTCAAATACTTGCAGGTTTTCCAAACCCGGCGTAATACATTCGTATGTTATACCGGTTAGCTTGCTGTAATCAGAAATAACCTCTCCAACGGTCTTCTCGCTAACATATGTCCTAATAGGAGATCCATCAACAATAAGAGTTATTTCAAAAAATCTTTCATAGTATATTCTAAGATTGTTATAAATACTGTTTGCTGGAACAGGCTTAATATGGTCTTTCTCTCCAAGCTCTATGCCTTGTTCTTTTAAAAACTCACCCACGTTTTGCGCGGCTGTTTCAATTTTTTTAGCGGGAGCGCCGTTAATGGAAAACATAACAGATTTTGTTTGGGTTTCATACGCGCTTGCAGTGCCCGTGAAAATCATTACGATAAAGAACAGGAACAACAGCACGCGTAATGTCTTTTTCATTTAACTTCCTCCTAAATAAATAAAGAATAAAATAAAGGATATATCATGAAGTATATCCTTTAATAATTATTTTAAACTATATTAACATATTTGTAACAAATCTGCAACAACTATTTAACGACAAAAATTTTACAGCCATTTTCAAGCGTTATTTTTGCTGTTTCATTATGGCTGATTTGTTTAATTTGCGCAATTTTATCACAAATATACTGGAGGTTTTGTGAACTATTTCGCTCACCGCGTTTTGGAATCGGCGATAAATATGGGCAATCTGTTTCCAGCAAAATACGCTCAATTGGGATGGAATGCGTTGTTTCGACAAGTTTTTTGGCGTTAGAATAAGTAACCACTCCACCAATGCCTATATAAAACCCCATTTTAACGTACTCTGCCGCCATCTCTGGGCTACCGCTATAACAATGTATGACCCCATTTTTTACAGAACTATTAACAATTATGTCATAAGTTTCCTGTGCGGCATCACGGGAATGAATAATTACAGGCAGGTCAAGCTCTTTAGCAAGAGCAAGTTGTTCTTTAAACCGACCTATCTGAACATCCTTAGGCGAGTTTAAATAATAATAATCAAGCCCTATCTCCCCGATAGCGACGACCTTTTCATGCTTGCTCATATCCTCAAGGATTTTAAGGTCAGAATCATGCATAAGGCTTGTATCATGGGGATGAACTCCGACGGCAGCGTATATATATCCATACTTTTCAGATAGTTGTATACTCTCCTCAGACGAATGCATATCAGCCCCAACATTTATTATATAATCTATCCCGCTTTCGGGAAGAGTTTCCCCCAAAAGCTTATCCCTATCGTCATCAAAGCGCGAATCGTCATAATGGGCATGTGATTCAAAATACATTAGCTAACCACCGCACCGTTTCCAACTCCGCCGTCAACAGTAAGCAGGTTTAATGTTCCATCGGAATCAGATGCCGCCAAAATCATTCCTTCAGAGAGATGGCCACGGAGTTTAACAGGTTTAAGGTTTGTAACAACAACGACCTTTTTGCCTACCATTTGCTCAGGAGTGTAATGCTTTGCTATGCCGGAAACAACTTGGCGTGTTTCACTTCCTATTTTTATTTGGGATTTCAACAGCTTATCAGAGCCTTCTATCCTCTCGCATTCCAAAACTTCTCCAATTTTAAGCTCGACCTTTGCAAAATCGTCTATCGTGATTTCTGGCGTTTTTGGCTCTTCCTGCTTTTTAGGCTCTTCATCGGGTTTAACCTGCGCCAATGCTTCAAGCTCTTTTGGTATGTCAATACGAGGGAAAATAACGTCGCCTTTAGTAACGCTTATGCTTCGCGGTAGTTGGCCAAACGTTTTAATGCTGTCCCATGTGCTAAGGGTTTCGTCAGTGATATTAAGCTGACGGCGTATTTCCTTAGGTGTATTAGGCATAAACGGACTAATAAGCACAGAAACAATACGCAGGGTTTCCGAAAGAACGTATAACACATTAGCAAGCTCTGCCTTTTTTGATTCATCCTTTGCCAAAACCCATGGCTGTGTTTCGTCTACGTATTTATTCGCACGGCGTATAAGACTCCATGCTTCGCCAAGCCCCTCATGGAAGAAAAGCTTTTCCATTCCGATTTCAAAGTTTTCTACAGATGTTTTGGCCAGATCTATTATTTCTTTATCAAAAGCGGATGGAGACTGTTCCGCTGGAAGACTTCCTCCGAAGTATTTTTCAATCATACCAACGGTTCTGGAAAGCAGATTTCCTAAATCGTTCGCAAGATCAGAATTTATGCGCTGAAGGAACAGCTCGTTTGTAAAGCTGCCATCCTGCCCGAAAATAACCTCACGCATGAGGAAATAACGAATAGCATCAACACCGTAACGGTCTATCAAAATCTTAGGGTCAACAACATTGCCCACTGATTTAGACATCTTTGAATTGCCTATCAACAACCAACCATGGCCGAATACCTGTTTGGGCAAAGGCTCTCCAAGAGCAAGAAGGATAATAGGCCAAATAATCGTATGGAAACGGATAATCTCCTTGCCCACAAGATGAACGTCGCAAGGCCAATATTTCTTGTATTCAGAATCGTCTTCCGACATAAAGCCCAATGCGGAAATATAGTTTGATAAAGCATCAATCCAGACGTAAATAACATGGCCGGGATCAAACTCAACAGGTATACCCCATTTAAATGTAGAGCGGGAAACACACAAATCATCCAGACCGGGCTTTAAGAAGTTGTTGACCATTTCATTCTTTCTGGCAGACGGCTGTATAAACTCCGGATGCTCCTCAATATGCTTCATAAGCAAATCCTGATATTTGGATAGCTTAAAGAAATAGCTTTCCTCCTTGGCCTTTTCCAAAGGACGCCCGCAATCAGGGCATTTACCGTCTTTTGCTTGGGTTTCGGTGAAAAACGCTTCGTCCGGCACGCAATAAAGCCCTTCGTATTCGCTTTTATAAATATCCCCTTGGTCATAAAGTTTTTTAAAGATTTTTTGAACGGTTTTAACGTGATAGTCATCAGTTGTACGAATAAACGTATCATATTCTATATCAAGCTGTTTCCATAAATCCTTTATCCAAGCGATAATTCCATCCAAATATTCCATTGGCTCCATACCCAATTCGGTGGCGCGTCTTTCTATTTTCAGGCCGTGTTCGTCCGTACCCGTCAGGAATTTTACGTCAAACCCGCGCATTTTTTTATATCTTGCCATAGTATCCCCCGCAACGGTCGTATAGGAATGCCCGATATGCAGTTTATTGTTTGGATAATAAATAGGCGTGGTTATATAATAGGTTTCTTTCATTCTCATTCTCCTATCAAGCAAATTTTTACTTTATTTAAAGATAACATAATTTAGTAGAATGTCAAGGCTTTGGCAGGCCGTATAAAATGCTTTTAGTTCTATAAAAAATAGGGAGGCTTTTTTATAAAAAGCTCCCCCAAATTTTATTTAAAGTAACGGCGAAATAAGCCTTGAAACAGATTCCTTTATCTTTGAAATATTTGATCTCTGGTTATACCACTCTAGCGTTATCTCAGTGCAGTCCTCAATATCCTTTAAAAACTGTATTTCAAACTCGTTGGCTACTTGCCTGTCATAAACAAAAGCATTAACCTCAAAATTAAGCTTAAAACTGCGCACGTCCATATTCGCTGTCCCTGCGGAAGCGACAAGCCCATCAATAACGATAAGCTTGCTATGCACAAATCCCTTTTCGTACTTATAACACCGCACGCCCGCTTCCAACAACGCTCCTAAAAATGATAGATTCGCCCAATAAACAAACAGATGATCAGGATGAGCCGGAAATATAATGCGAACATCTATGCCGGAGAGCGCCGCAACGATAAGAGAGTCAAACACGATATCACTAGGGACGAAATAAGGGGTTTGTATATAAATATTTTTATCTGCTTCCGAGATCATCTTGGAATATGCATATAGAATGGATGGCCATTTCGTATCAGGGCCGCTGCAAACGATCTGCATAGGAATGGAGTTCACAGGTTTTTCGCACACAGGGAAATACTTGTCCTGCGCTTCTATGACTTTGTCCGAGCTAAAGTTCCAATCCAGAATAAAACGTATCTCCAATTCTTTAACAGAATCGCCTGTTATGCGCAAGTGCGTATCCCGCCAAAAACCAAAACGTTTGCTTCTGCCGACGTATTCGTCACCAATATTAAGACCGCCAACGTATCCTATCTTGCCGTCTATAACGCATATTTTTCGATGATTGCGGAAGTTTATCCTGATAAAATGCCGTGGCAGGAAAATAGCGACATATCCGCCTGCATCAATAAGCGGTTGATAAAAGCTTTTTGGTGTACGGAAACAACCCATACCGTCTACCAATAGGCGGACTTCTATGCCCTCTCTCGCTTTCTCAACCAATGCGTTAATAACGCTTTTTCCGAGGTCATCGTCATGCATTATATAATAAAGCAAATGAATATATGATTTAGCCATTGATATATCATTTAGCATTGATTTAAATTTAGAATTTCCTTCGTGAAAGAGCTGGCAGGCATTATTAGTCGTAAACACACCGCACCCTGCTTCATAGTTAAGACAAAGCAAATCGTCCAGATGGTGGACGCCTTCCAGTTTTAGAAAAGACCGTATGTTGTCATTTTTCCGCTGGACGTTGGAATACGATAGGCCATCTAGCCGTTTGTCTAAAATTTTTGATATGTTTTTGATATCTTGTTTTGATTTTATAGAGAAAACCTTGTGTTTCCTGCTATCCAGCCCAAGGAGCAAGTACAATAAAAACCCGAAATACGGTATAAATGCAATAACCATTATCCAAGCCCATGTTACGGCAGGCTCACGCCGTTCAAAAAATACGATTATTACACCGAAAAGTATATTTAAACAAAATAAAACGCGAAGCAAAACAGATAAAAACTGGCTCAAATTTTCCATAAACAGGGATTCTCCTTTGCGGGGACATAAACAACTGCAAAACTTATTCAGCAATCGCTATGTATTATGTTTCGGCATAAGCTGAAAAAAATAAAAGTATAAATCCAAGCTAATGTTGCAATTATGATTATAAGCGTTTATAATTTTATGTATTATTGGGTTAAAAGGAGTTTAGAAGACTATGAAAGCAAATATTTACAAATTATTGTCAATAATAATAATGACATTTTTTTTAGCCTCTTGTCAAGGGGCAGAGCCTAAAAGCATTTCCGATTATATAAAATTTGCAGAAAACTCGGCTTATGTTTATGCCGGCAGCGGTGTTGATTCCGCTTCTCAAACGGTTTATATAGACTATACCCATCCGGAAAGTCAGAAATATCAAAGGCGCATTGTCGCTGGGGATGAAACCGTTTTGGAATGCGCAGAACTAAAAGATGATAGCCTCATATTGTATTTTAATGACCCAAGGGCATATTATTTTCGTGATATGACAAATCAAGAACCAAACAATGGAATAGTAGTTTTGCAAGAACCTCTAACCTTGGGGCAAAAGTGGGAGCGCGGAAAATCAATGATAAGGATTTCTCAAACGGAGGAGCGCCCTGTAATAATAACTGCAGAAATAACAGGGGTTGATGTTGATGTCACCGTGCCTTACGGAACGTTTAAGGCGTTGGAGCTAACGGTTACAACAGAAGGAACGGAGGAATATTCAAAAGAATATTATGCCGAGGGTATTGGCCTTATAAAAACGTTTTCAAACTCAACGAGGGAGCATTTCGAGGGTGAGGATTCAAAGTTTGTAGGGACGGAGTACGTGGAGGTTACAACGGAGCTTGAGCGTATAGACGAAAATGCAACGTATGTTTCAGATGAATATTTCTATTATCCAAACTTCGTTGAGAAAAAATTAGACCGTGAAGAACACTCTGTCATTCATAATACGAATGAGGATCCAAGAGCCGTTTTTGAGCGTGAGATTAATACCTATGAAAATGACTATATGAAGACGCTGCTTGAAGGCGTCAAAATAAACAGCGTTGATGTTGATTATGCCAAAGGAAGGGTTCGGGTTGATTTTTCATCAGAAGTTATGAGCCGAATTAGAACGCTTTCACAACAAGACGAGACGCTGGCTTTGCAAGCCCTTATAAATACTGTCGCTTATTATAACAACGTTCAAACAGCATGCATAACATTTGAAGGCGAAGGCTATAATTCCGCCAATATATCTTTAAGCAACTATTCATATATAGGCATAAACGGCTTGTTAACGCCTGAAAGCTCCGAACAGCAGCAAGAAGATTCGGAAGATGATGGTTTTGAGGATGACGAGGATTATTAAAGCGAAATAAGAAGTTGTTAGAACATTAATTAATTTTAGGACGTGATTTGTATAATCGCAACGTTTAAGCGGACAAAGGAAATAATTGAAAAATATGGAGTTATATTCCGAAAGAATTACGGACAAAACTTCCTTATAGACACACATGTGCTAAACAAAATAATAGCTTCGTCCGAAATAACTAAAGACGATGTTGTTATTGAGGTTGGCCCCGGTATCGGCAGCCTGACGGAAGCGCTGGCCATGAGCGCGAAAAAAGTTATTGCCGTGGAAATTGATAAAGAGCTTATCCCTGTTTTAAACGACACGTTGAAGCAATATGATAATATAACGATTATTAACGAGGATATATTAAAGCTTGATTTAACAACGCTTATAGATGGCGAAAGCAATGTTAAGCTCGTTGCAAACCTGCCTTATTATATAACCACTCCAATAATTATGAACATACTGGAGAACAATTTACCTATATCCATGATAACGGTTATGGTGCAAAAAGAAGTGGGCGAAAGAATGCGCGCTGTTCCCGGGAAAAAAGATTATGGAGCGTTATCATTGGTGGTTAAATATTATGCGGATTGTTATTTGGTCGCAAACGTGCCGCAAAACTGTTTTATGCCCCGGCCGAATGTTGATTCCGTTGTCATACGGCTTGATGTATTAAAACAGCCGCCGGTTTCCGTTTTAAATGAACAGGCATTGTTTACGTTTATAAAGGCCGGTTTTTTCCAAAGGCGCAAGACGTTGCTTAACTGCCTGATAAATTATCCCGGTTTAGAGCTTGGAAGGGAAGCCGCAAAAGGTCTTCTTAACGAGTGTGGTTTTCCGGAGGATGTGCGGGGTGAGAAGCTCACGCTTTCCGATTATGCCGCGCTTTCAAACGCAGCTGTAAAACTCGCATTAATTTAGGTATTTATGAATATTTCCATTTTTTTATGGGTAAAATAAAATTAACATCTCTCTCTCCTTTTGTATAGCACCCCGAAGCGATACGGCTAAACGTAAAGCTAAGGGGTGTTTTTTATTCGCTCATTGTTATTCTTTTATCAAAAATAAAAATGGTGTTGCCAGAGGTAGAAGCCCCTAACAACACCATAGAGTTATTAATATTATTTATACTACTATTATTTATACATAATTGCAGCCTGAGCAGCAGCAAGTCTTGCGATCGGAACGCGGAATGGTGAGCATGATACATAGTTAAGACCAATCTTGTGGCAGAACATGATAGAAGAAGGATCTCCGCCGTGTTCGCCGCAAATACCAAGCTTGATGTCAGGTCTTGTGGATTTGCCTTTTTGAACAGCCCATTCCATAAGCATACCAACGCCTGTTTGGTCAAGCCTTGCAGTTGGGTCGCATTCATAGATGTTTCTGTCAATATAGTCATTAAGGATTCTGCCGGCGTCATCGCGGGACAAACCATAAGTCATCTGAGTAAGATCGTTAGTTCCGAATGAGAAGAACTCAGCTTCTTTAGCGATTTGGTCAGCCAAAAGAGCAGCACGTGGGATTTCGATCATTGTTCCAACGTGATATTCAAGCTCAATGCCGGAAGCGCTGATGATTTCAGCAGCAGTTTTGTCAATGATTTCTTTAACAAAGTGGATCTCTTTGATTTCGCCAACAAGCGGAATCATGATTTCTGGAATAATGTTAAAGCCTTTATCTTTCTTAACAGCGATAGCTGCTTCGATGATAGCTTTTGTTTGCATAACAGCGATTTCTGGATAGCTAACAGCAAGACGGCATCCACGATGACCCATCATCGGGTTAAGCTCGTGAAGTGTATGAGCCTTTTCTTTAAGTTCAGCAGCTGTTTTGCCCATCATTTTAGCAAGGTTTTCGAAATCAGCGTCGCTTGTCGGAAGGAATTCATGAAGCGGTGGGTCAAGAAGACGGATAGTAACCGGTCTGCTCTCCATAGCTTCATAAATGCCGATAAAGTCTTGCTTCTGGTATGGAAGAAGATCGTTAAGTGCTGCAACTCTTTCTTCCTCAGAGTCAGAAAGAATCATAACGCGCATCTTAGGAATTCTGTCCTCTTCAAAGAACATATGCTCAGTACGAACAAGGCCGATACCTTCTGCGCCGAATTCAAGAGCTTTTTTAGCATCCTTAGGAGTGTCTGCATTAGTGCGGACTTTAAGTTTACGAGCTTTGTCTGCCCATGCCATAAATGTAGCAAAGTTGCCGGAGATTTCTGGTTCGATAGTCGGGATAGCTTCGCCATAGATTTTACCTGAGCTACCATCTAAGGAGATAACGTCGCCTTCTTTGAATGTTTTGCCATCAAGAACGAAAGTCTTTTCTTCCTCATTCATTTTGATAGCTTCGCAGCCGGATACGCAGCAACGACCCATACCACGAGCAACAACGGCAGCGTGGCTTGTCATACCGCCTTTAACAGTAAGGATACCTTGAGAAACATACATACCCTCGATATCTTCTGGAGAAGTTTCAAGTCTGACAAGAATAACTTTTTCGCCTTTAGCAGCAGCATCTTTAGCGTCTTCTGAAGTGAAGCAGAGTTTACCGCAAGCAGCGCCAGGAGAAGCCGGCAATGCTTTGCCGATAGGTTTAGCAGCAGCGATAGCTTTTGAATCAAATACAGGGTGAAGAAGTTGGTCAAGCTGTTTTGGTTCAACCTTTAATAAAGCTTCTTCTTCTGTGAGCAAACCTTCTTTAACAAGGTCAACAGCTATTTGCAAAGCAGCGAAAGCTGTTCTTTTGCCGTTACGGGTTTGAAGCATATATAATTTGTTATTTTCGATAGTGATTTCCATGTCTTGCATGTCTTTGTAGTGCGCTTCAAGTTTGTTAGCATAGCCAACAAATTCCTCATAAAGAGCAGGATTTTCTTTTGCAAGATCTTCAAACGGCTTTGGAGTTCTGATACCAGCAACAACGTCTTCGCCTTGTGCGTTCATCATATATTCGCCGTAGATTTTCTTTTCGCCGGTAGCTGCGTTTCTTGAGAAAACAACGCCTGTTCCGGAAGTGTCGCCCATGTTACCAAATACCATGGATTGAACGTTAACAGCTGTACCCCAATCATAAGGGATATCATTCATTCTTCTATAAGAGAAAGCGCGTGGGTTATCCCATGAACGGAAAACTGCGCAGATTGCTTCATAAAGCTGTTCCTTAGCGTCTGACGGGAAGTCTTTGCCTTGGTCATCTTTGTAGATTTTCTTGAAGATTTCAGAAACTTCCTGCAATTGATCAGCAGTAAGGTCAAGGTCGCCCTCTAGGCCTCTGTCTTCTTTATATTTGTCTAAAGTTCTTTCGAATTTAGCTTTGTCAACGCCAATAACAACGTCTGCAAACATCATGATAAATCTTCTGTAAGAGTCATAAGCAAATCTCTTGTTGCCAGTGTTTTTAGCAAGAGCTTCAACAGAAACATCGTTTAAGCCAAGATTCAATACTGTGTCCATCATACCAGGCATAGAAGCTCTGGAACCGGAACGAACGGAAACCAATAACGGATTGTTAACATCACCGAATTTTTTGCCGCATTTTGCTTCAAGCTTAGCGATAGCTTCGTCAACCTGGCCTTTGATATCATCGGATAAAACCTTGCCTGATGTGTTGTAAAGCGTGCAGCATTCGGTTGTAACGATGAAGCCTGGAGGAACAGGCATACCAAGGTTTGTCATTTCGGCCAGGTTTGCGCCCTTGCCGCCGAGCAATTCTCTCATAGAGCCATTGCCTTCCTCAAACATGTAAACATATTTTTTGCTCATTTTTGAACCTCCTAAAATAAAATAAAACATTATAAAAAATAATTTTCAACTTATTATAACATAAAGTTTTGAAAATAAAAGACCTTGAAAAACTTTTTCGTGAAAAAGTTTTCTAAAACCTTTCAAAAATCTTTATTTCTGACTGTTCTTTTGCTTCTTTCTTTCAAGAAAAGAAGAGAAGTCCCTTAATACTCCATTTTTTCATTCAAAAACGCCACAAGCCCGTCAATACTAACGCGTTCCTGCTCCATAGAATCTCTAAAGCGCACAGTTACGGTATTATTTTCCAGCGAATCAAAATCGAAGGTAATGCAAAAAGGCGTTCCGATTTCGTCCTGACGTCTGTAACGCTTGCCGATAGAACCAGAATCGTCATATTCGCAAACAAAATGCTTTGAAAGCATGTTATAAACCTTTTCGGCATCTTCGCCCAGTTTTTTAGACAGTGGTAAAACAGCCGACTTAACAGGCGCAAGAGCAGGATGGAAACGTAGAACTGTTCTTACGTCTTCCTTACCCTTTTCATCGGTGGAAACAACTTCCTCGTCATAAGCTTCACAAAGGAATGCAAGCGTGACTCTATCCGCGCCCAGAGATGGCTCGATACAGAACGGAATATATTTCTCATTTTTCTCCTGATCGAAATACGTCATGTCTTGCTTGGAGTGGTCTTGATGTTGTTTTAAGTCGTAGTCTGTTCTGTCTGCTATGCCCCAAAGCTCGCCCCAACCAAATGGGAACATGAACTCTATGTCTGTCGTTGCTTTTGAATAAAAGGAAAGCTCTTCTGCTCCGTGATCACGCACACGGATGCTTTCCGGATTAACATTAAGCCCATATAGCCAGTCTATACAAAATTGCTTCCAATATGCAAACCACTCCAAATCAGTATCCGGTTCGCAGAAAAATTCAAGCTCCATCTGCTCAAATTCACGCGTTCTAAACGTAAAGTTCCCCGGGGTTATTTCGTTTCTAAAGGATTTGCCTATTTGACCGATACCGAAGGGGAGTTTTTTGCGCGCTGTTCTCTGAACATTTTTAAAATTAACAAATATACCCTGAGCAGTTTCGGGGCGCAAATAAACGACGTTTTTGCTATCCTCAGTAACTCCGGCGTGGGTTTTGAACATAAGATTAAATTTCCTTATGTCTGTAAAGTTATGCTTTCCGCATGATGGGCAACCGATGTTTTTTTCGTTTATAAAATCCGTCATCTTCTCATCGGACCAACCATCCACAACGTCCGAAATGCCATTTGCCGCGAAATAGTCCTCAATCAGTTTATCAGCGCGGAAACGCTCCTTACAATCCTTACAATCCATAAGTGGATCGCTAAAGCCGCCGATATGGCCAGATGCCACCCAAACCTCAGGGTTCATGAGTATTGCGCAATCAACACCAACGTTATACTGATTATCCTGAATAAATTTCTTCCACCATGCTTTTTTGACGTTGTTTTTAAGCTCAACGCCTAACGGGCCATAGTCCCACGTGTTGGCCAAGCCGCCATAAATCTCGGAACCGGGATACACAAAGCCGCGATTTTTGGCCAGAGCCACAATCTTTTCCATAGATTTTTGCATCAATAATCACCTCAAAATATTTATTTTCGCCTATTTAAAAAATATACCTGCGAATGAACCGAGCCAAGCCTAAATAATATAAAAAAAGCCCTGTATCCCTTGAAAAACAAGGGACGAAAGGCTTAACTTCCGCGGTTCCACCCTAATTGGTCTTATAGAAAAAAAGACCCGCTTGAAAAATATGCTCAAAAGCTCCATTCTCCCGAAAACGACGGCAGGGATTGCACCATCCCCCGCTCTCTTAAAACATCGCAAATATCAAGATACTCCTCTTTATCACAGCATACGGTATATAAAAACTTTTATTCCAATGCAGTTTAACAAATAACTGGCCTGTTGTCAACAGATATACAAGCAAAAACGTTTTCTTTTCTTACATAAAATTTCCCCAAGGCTCATCTTTTCCCGGCGGGAGAGTAAAGCGCACGACCTCGTATGTTTTTGGATGCTTAAAACATATCACATATGACCAAAGCGCAGTTTTGTGAAATCCCGGCTTTCTAAAAAATAATGGATTATATTTTGTATCGCCCCAAATCGGCAGACCGTGATGCGAAAGCTGAACACGGATTTGATGATGCCGCCCTGTTTTAAGGCTTATTTCCAACATACTCAAATCACCGTTTTCTGTATGTATATGCCCGGTGCGTTCGTATGATAGAATAGCCTCTTTTGCGTTTTTAACCCCTTTTTGCACTGCCTTGGATATGTTGAGGCGTTCGTTTTTAATGAGATAATCGCACAAAACGGAGGAACGCTCTGCTCTGCCGTTTACAACGGCTAGATATGTTTTTTTAAAGTCTCCTGCTTGAATATCTCGTGAAAGAGCGGCGGCAGATTGCTTCGTTTTTGCAAAAACCATGACGCCGCCCACAGCCCTGTCCAAACGATGAACAAGAGCGGCTTGGGAATCGGGTGATGATTTAGCCAGATATTCATTAACTATGGTCAACATATCTTTATCGCCGGTTTTATCGCTTTGAGACGGAACGCCGGGCGGTTTTTCGCATGAGATTATTTCGGTATCCTCAAACAGTATATTGAGCATGTATTAAAACCTCCAAAGTGGTGTTATGATTCGGGGATATGCCCCGAATCATAAATATTCTACACCATTTTTCATGCTCTGGCTAGTATAAATACCTGTTTATATCATCTTTAGTAATGCCCGGGTGTACTGCTATATTAATAGAATTTGCTATTATATTGGAGAGGCGTTCCATAACCGCATCAACTTCCTTCGGTGTCACAAACATATTGCCTGTGTATGGATCAAGTATACTGCGAATAAGCGAATATTTTTCCTCAGACTCCAAATTATTAAGCATACTATAAAATGGTGAACCTTCAGGCAGTTGTTCAATCATGGATTCAAGCATCATATCCAGTGAATCATTAACAAGTGTTGCTGCATCCACGACAGTCGGGACGCCGATTGCTATGACAGGAACACCGAGCGTTTCTTCATTAAGCGCCATACGGTTGTTTCCCATGCCTGCCCCGGGGTTAATGCCGGTGTCAGACATTTGAATTGTTGCGTTTATTCTGTTGGAATGTCTTGCTGCAAGCGCATCTATAGCAATTACAAGTTCTGGCTTGATATTATCTACAATGCCTTTAATAATATCTGCGGTTTCTATGCCTGTTATGCCCATAACCCCCGGAGATATTGCGCTGACGGGGCGAACGGAATATTCAAGGTCGGTCGGTATAGCGCCCATTATATGTCTTGTGACTAATATCTTTGAAACGACTTTTGGCCCAAGAGAATCCGGCGTAACGTTCCAGTTTCCAAGACCGACCACAAGTATGACCGATTCCCGGGAAATATTACGCAGTTTCACAAGCTGCTTGGATAATATCTTTATAATTTCTTCGTGAGTCTCGACATCATTTTCTTTGAGAGAAGCACATTCAACAGTGACATAGTTTCCTATTGGCTTGCCCATTTGGCGTTTTCCGTTTTCGTCTAAAATACGAATCCATGTAGTTTTTATGTTATTTTCCGTATCCTCGTCAATATCTATATCAACGCCGTCTATCTCGCCTTGGGCTTCTTCGGCGCCGTCTTTCGAAAGCATTTCGGCCGCTTCAATGGCCAAATCAGTAGTTATAGACAGCTTCCATTCATTTCCATTACTAGCAAAATCGTTGTTTTTCATGGCTTCCTCCAGCTTTTTTTGAAATTTAGTAATATTTTTTCCTTATTTTTTGCATATATACATTGACTAATTTTAAAATATCATATAAAATAGTCTTGCTGATTAGCCCAAAATTAGATTGGGCGATAATTTACGTTGCTTTGGAGGTGAAAATACATTGGCAAACATTAAGTCCGCAAAGAAAAGAATTAAGGTTACTGCAAAAAAGACTTTAAGAAATAAAATAATTAAGACTCAAACAAAGACCGCTGTAAAGAAGGTCATTGCCGCAGCAACTGCTGGCGATCAAGAGCTTGCTAAGGCTGCTTTGATCAGTGCTGTTAGAACGATTGATAAGGCAACGAGCAAAGGTGTCTTCCATAAAAACAATTCTTCAAGGAAAAAGTCAAGGCTTTCTAGGCTGGTTAACAAAATCGGCGCATAAATTTCTTAAAAAGGCTTCTGTGTGTAGTGGCCTTTTGTTTCGTTTCAGGCATGACCCTAAATTGTTTTTGATAATTAAATATATTTAAAATACGTGATAAGCTTTGTCTAAATTTATTTTAGGGGAGGCTTTTTGCGTTTTTATAATTATTGCTGAAAAATTCCTATTACGTGTTGACATATTTATAAAAGTATGCTATTGTTTAAAAGTAGTAGTGTAGTAGAAATTTTTTTAACAATTTAGGAGGATTTTTTGAAATGAAAAAAGGTACAGTTAAATGGTTCAACGCAGAAAAAGGCTTCGGCTTTATTTCAGTCCAAGGAGAAGATGATGTTTTTGTTCACTTCTCAGCGATTAATTCAGACGGTTACAAAACGCTTGAAGAAGGCCAAGAGGTTGAGTTTGAAATTGTTAACGGCGCAAAAGGCCCACAAGCTTCAAACGTTGCACGTATATAATCCCAATGTCTTAATTAACGCCTAGGCGTTAGTAATATATATGGTTTTATAAGCAGACTTGATACCCTTTGCGGCAAAATGGGTTGCCGCAAAGGGTTTTTTTTGCCCTTTTCAGTTTTGCCGCTGTCTATTTGGTTTTATCCTCTATACTCTCATGTGTGTTTTTAAACGCATATAGATGCTTGTTGGTTTCATCTATGTATATTTTTGTTATGATCCTTATCTCGCTATTTGGGATGATAAACATATCCCCATTTTGAGCCATAATGCGCGTTGAGAAAAGCCCCAAGGAGATAACCTTACCCGTATATGCAGGCCCAATGCTTATTATATCGCCAACGTTGAACTGATCCGTCAGCAAGATGCTTGTGCCGGTCATAACGTCTTTAACAAAACCCTGGGATGCAAAACCGATGGCAACGCTTCCGATACCGGTTATTGCAAGTATGATAGCATTACCGCCAACGCCGAAGATGCTTAAAACAGTGAATATGACAATAAAGAATATAGAATATTTGCAGAGGCTTAGAAACATTGATGTTATTGTATGGATTTTTTTGTGCGTAAAGCGGCGCGCCCAGCGTTTTATTGCAAGTTTTGACAAACGCAGAGCAACAAGCCCAAGCACAGTGACAATAGCAGCAAGCAAAAGGCGTTCCAAAAGCAAAGCTAAACCCTCTGGTGAAAAAATGTTCATATTTTCACTCCCCTTATTTTAATTAAAATTTTTTGATATTATTTAGCCGTTGCTAAACGGTTTTTTCATAAAGCATTTCAATTTGTAATAAATTATACATATATAACGTATATGTTAGGCAGAGGACATCAATGAGTGATGTGGACGCACAATGCGAGCCCCCACGTAAATTCCGGTTTTTTTGGGGCGGCCATTGCCCGTCCATTGGAAATTTTAATATTTGCCAACAATCTAACATATATAACGTATATGTTACCATGAAAATGGATTTGCATAAAGACCTTGGAAAATATTTTTAAGGCGGATTGTAGTTTCAATATATATACTATGGAGGAACAAAATGTTTAATAAGCAAAAAAAGTACGCACTAATAGCCTGGATCGTTATAATTTCTATGATAGCCGCCGGGTTTGCATATAAAAAAGGCTGGATAAACGTTGATACAGGCTTGGCATATTTAAGCTCAGTTTTCGGAAGAATTCAAACTAATGCCGACGAAGATTTATACACACGCCGAAATACGTATATAACGCCGGAAAGTTTGGATGACGAGCTAAAACCGGGGTTCTTGCCAACTTTTTCTAACATTGACAAGCTAAAAAACTTTGCTGATATAAAAAGGTTTTTATATACGATTGATGAAACAGCATATGCGGATGAAGAACTTTTGGATATTGACCGTTTGCTAAATGTGGATATTAAAACACAACTAACAAAAGACCCCAAGATTTTGATCTTTCATACCCATTCTCAAGAGGAGTTTATAGATTCAAGAAAAGGAGAGCAAACCGACACGATTGTTGGCGTTGGAAATGTTTTGGCTGATATTTTGGCAAAGAATTATGGCATTGGGGTTGTTCATGATCAGGGGCAATATGACGTTGTTGATGATAGGATGGAGCGCGGAAACAGCTATGAGCGTATGGAGCCGTCTGTTCGAGCTATATTGGAGCAATACCCGTCGATTGAAATAGCCATTGATTTGCATAGAGACGGTGTAAAGGATGACGTGCGCCTTGTAACCGAAATTGATGGGCAAGACACCGCTAGAATCATGTTTTTTAACGGCATAATATCCGAAAATGACGGCAACGGAGGAAAAGCGGTAGATTTGCCAAACCCTTTTCTAACCGAGAATCTGGCGTTTAGCCTAAAAATGCATCTAACGGCAAACGAACTGTATCCCGGGTTCACAAGGCATTTATACATAAAGCCATATCGCTATAGCTTGCATATGCTGCCGAAATCATTGCTTGTAGAAGTGGGAGCAAATACAAATACTGTTCAGGAGGCTAAAAACGCAATGAAGCCCCTTGCAGAGATTCTCGTTAAAGCGCTTCAAAATGGTTAGCCGATATTAAGACGTGCTAATAAAACAGGGATAGCTATTATCTCTAGAATAATAGCAAAAAGGGTGGTAGAATCCTTGATAATAGAACGATGATGGCTATAACAACAAAAAGGGTGGCAGGATCTGTACCACCTTTTTTTTCCAGAAAAATATCCCTTTCATCATCATCCATATACTCTGTCTGGGAAAGAGCCTTAAAAAATCTAATCCGATACAAAGCATTCGCGATTATAGGCAACGACCACATTAGGGCAAAAAGCAGTGTGCAAGAAACCATATAAGGAAGGGGCAGAATTTTGATAAAAAACCTTATACCAAAGTATATCCATGCTTCTTTATACAAACGCCTATATATAAGCCATTGGAATCCAAAAAGAAGCGTAACGAGATTCCAGCCGGCAAAGCTTTTTCTATAAGGAAGTTCATACCAGCAATGAAAGTAATAGCTTCCGTTGGTATAGGTAAAGGCATCAACATTCCACTTTTCTGCTTTTATGCCGACTGTTTTGATTTCCATTTAAATTATGCCCCCTGTAAAAGGCTTTTTTAATCCTTATTTCTTTGTCCCCACTTCTATAATTTCTGTAACGGGATCTGTAATAATCTTTTCAGATACGAATTCTCTTTCCGGCTCTTCAAAGCCGTTTATACGAATAATGTTTTCGCAAATTTCCCTTTGACCGTCTTTACCCTGCTGGATAACCTTCTTGAATGAAACCGGTTTATCGGGGTTTTCTTGAGTTAGAGTCTTTTTCGGGGCGATATCCTGATATTTGATAGGTTGGACTGTTCGAACGGAAAGCACAGGTTTTGCAACGCTTAGTGCCAGTTCTTGACCAATTTGCAGCGGAGCAGTCATATCAATGCCGGGGTTAAGGCGCTGTATATCGGCCATTGTTATGTTGTTGACGGTTGCAATTTTGTTATAGCTATCGCCTTTTACCGCTTTGTATAAAATCTGGGTGTCTGTTGTTTTTGTCAGCGCCTTAAATGCATCGTCCTTTGACGATATTTGGTCACTGCTTACAAAGACGGGGTTTGGTTCCACTTTTTCAACGAATGTAGCCGATGTTATTTCTATATTATTTTGATAATAGCCTTGTTTTATTTCATCAAGCACTTCGTTTGCTTCTGTAAGACTCTTGAGGACAACCAATGATATGCCGTCAACGTCAATGGAATACGCCTGAACCTTATAATTAAAATTAGTATAAATATCCTTCAAAAGGGCATCGTACGACACGATTTCTTCCTTAGCTGCATGAACAGGCTTAATCGTTATAGTGTCATAAACTTCTATAATCGCATTTTCGCCTAGCTCACTTTTAAGCTTGGCGATAGCCTGATTTTTGATATCATCTTCCGTTAGATTCGTTTCAGAAATGATGCCGACTTCTTCTGAATTCATAAAAACGGAAACAGCATTTTTATTCGTAAAAAACCATGTCAAGCCATAGCTTATCAATGCCAGCGAAAAGAAACCAAATATAATTAACAGTATGTAGTTTCCCCTTAGAGATCGCTTTATTCTTTCCCTGCGGAGGGATGTGCGGTTTTTGGGCTTGTCCATCCAAAAGTTGTCAATAAAGCTGCATATTCCGTCTCTTATAATAACAAAGAAAGCTAGAATAACTTCTAGAAATGCCGGCAGTTTTCGTTCTGTTTTCCGGCGCCTTTTGGGTGTATTTGCTGGCGAACCGCGCCTGCTTGGTTTGGAAGATGCGCGCCCTGTTTTTTGCGTAGAAGTTACA
The DNA here is from genome assembly GCA_964449985.1 of uncultured Defluviitaleaceae bacterium. Lineage (GTDB taxonomy): Bacteria > Bacillota > Clostridia > Lachnospirales > WRAX01 > CAYVCG01. The sequence continues at coordinate 28,166 of CAYVCG010000006.1, read as the reverse complement.
CGCCGGGTATTGTGGCGTGTAGCTTCGGAATGTTTTTTTCGCATGGAATCTTTTTTTTCATAGGACATTGTATTTCACCCTTTTGTTTTGCATACGAAAAAGCTTATGATGCTTAGCTTAGCTTAGTGGCTTAATATAGTAATCGTTTTTGCAAAGTTTGATGAGGAATCTTCAAAAACAACAAAAATCGTCATATCAGTATCAAGGGTGCTTGTGGAAACTGTTCTGCCGTTCGTGGAATCAATAACAACAGTTGAAGAATCGTATTTAATATCCTTAGCAGGCGGGTATGCCAAAGAAGTATCTTTAACAGTGATGGTAGACCTAGTGATACTTGTTATAACGCCGGTAGCAGTGTTCGCTTTGTTATCAGAAAGAACGCTGAATGATTCAACCTCTTGGCTATCTAAATTCAATCTGACTTTGCTGCCAACGCGGATGGAATATGGGTCTACAGAGCCGTTAATAAGCGGATAAACCTTTTCCTTGTTATCAGCGTCAACTGCGGTTATGCGTGAGAATGTGGCTGAGATATAAATATCTTTTACCCAAACATCAACGGTGGATAGAGTTCCAATGCCATAAATAACCTTAATAACGTCGTATTCTGCCTTAACGTCAACTTTATCACCAACCCGGAGTTCGTCCCACGTAGTTTTGCCGTAAGTTTTTCTGGAAACATCCGATGAAACAACAATACGGAAATCACGTTTTTTGCCGGTTGAATCAGTAACTGTCAAAATAGGTGTTCCTGTTTTTTCATCAATCCTTTTTCCTGTAAGCGTTCCTGAGATATTAACATCCTTTTCAATAAGCTCTATTTCATAAATCGTATTTCCAGAAACCTTTAGCGTTGCAATATCACCGACAACTATTGTGGTAAACGCAGCGGCAGATGAACCACGCTTAATTACAGCGTTTTTATCAAGAGTATATGTCGTTATTATAGAGCTTATCTCGCCCCGCGGGTTTATCGTTCTTGTTTCGATATCTATGTATGAACCATTATCATCAGATTTTGTAGCAGAAACCGTTCCCTCGATAGTAAACGTTTGGGCTGAAGTTAACGGAGGCGTTGGTTGTGTTGGGGTAGTAGGCGTTGTAGTACCGCTCGTTGCTGAAACGGATATAAGCTCGCTTCCAGAGAAAACGCCGACAAAATTCATGCCTTCTTTAAGATCCGTAAATGATTTTGGTGAACCATCTATAGTTACAGTGGTTTTTGAGCCAACCATATAAATCTTCTTGTCATAATTAGCATCAGAAGATGAAACTTGGATTGCCTTTGCAGCTGCATATAATTTTGCTATTGTGCCTTGAACGGTCGTTATAGCAGTAGCAGAGTTTTGAGAGTTATTGTTGCTCGGGTTCGTGCTTGGGTTTGGCACAGGAACAGATGGTACAGGAGCAGGATTAGGAGTTGATGGCGTTGGGTTCATTATGTTGAGGGCAGAATTTATCATAACAGCCATAGCCGCTCTGGTTGCTGCGTTTTTAGGGTTAAAGTTGTTGCTTGTATCGCCGCCAACTATACCAATGCTGCGAGAATAATAAACATATGGGCGGTATGCCTTTGTTATGGATGCATCGTCCTTGAACAAATTCGAGGGGGTGTTTGCATTGGCCTCGTTTGTTTTTCCCATAACTTTTATAAGGAACATGCAGGCTTCCTCGCGGGAAAGCGCACGCAGGCGCTCCTCATTGTCATTAACAATAATAACGAATTGATTTAAATCGTCATTTGTTATTATCTTCTTTTCAAGAAGGAATGCTATCTCCTTATTATAGTTGGAGTTCCATTTCTTAAATTTGCTGACGTATTGATTGATATACCCTATATGGTTGTCGTAACAGCGGTTATAAAACTGCTGTTCGTCTGCCGAGGCGTCTGTGTATTTATATCCGGCCATTTTAGCCAAAATCTTAGACGTCTCAAATTTGTCTATCAAGTCATCAGGCTTGAAGTTTGCGCTCAAATCACCAACCATGATGCCTTTGTTGGAAACCGCATCAACGGCTTTGTATGCCCAATGGGATGATGGAACGTCTTTAAAAGTCATAGCATATGTAACGGTGGAAAAGCTCATAACAAAAACCGCCGTAATGGCAATGGTTTTAAAAGCAAGGCTTTTATAAAATCTCATAAGAAAACCTCCTAAAAATTATCATGTAGCAACCGCCCGCCTAAAGCGGCTGGTGTATGTATAAAATCGGCTATAATCGGCAATTTCACATATTATTTTAGATTAAAGCCAAGTTATTTGCAAGAGTTTAACGCCAAAAATGGGCTATACAAATATTAAGTTTGTATTACAAAAGCGTTATACTGTTTTAACAATATAAATGTCCTTTATTCCTCTGTGTTTTTGTCTTATAGCTGTTATGGCCGATTTTGCAGAAGTCATATCATTAAAACAACCGAAAACAGTTGGTCCGCTGCCGCTCATAAGCGCGCCGAGCGCGCCATGGAATATAAGCTCCTGCTTTAATTCTTCTATAATAGGATGCTGGGCACATGTGACGGTTTCTAAAGAATTTATAAAGTTTTCACATATTCCGGGAAGATCTCCTTTATTTATAGCAAAGAGCATTCTTTCTTCATCAAGATGATTTTTGACGTTTTCCATGCGGAATTTTTTAAACACATCGGCTGTAGAAATAAAAATGGGGGGGCGCACAAGCACGAAAATGCAGGGCGGTATTGGTGTTAGCGGAGTTAAAATCTCACCGACGCCTTTTGCAAGCGCAGTTCCTTTTATAAAAAAGAATGGCACGTCTGCCCCGAGCTTTTTGCCGATGTCAATAAGCTCGTCGGTTGTTAAGGGCAAATTAAAAAGCGCCTTCATCCCTAAAAGAGCGGCAGCACAATCGCTGCTGCCGCCGCCAAGGCCAGCGCAAACAGGTATGGTTTTTTTAAGGTCGACAAAAATACCGCCGGAAATGCGGTATTTATCAAGCAACACCTTTATTGCTTTATAAACAATATTCCTTTCATCAGTGGGCAAAAACCAAAGGTTTGATATGATTTTAAGATAGTTATTTTTAAACACACTTTTCATGTATATGGAATCGTATAGCGAGACTGTTTGCATAACGCTTATAAGGTCGTGATACCCATCCGGCCTTTTCCCCGTGACATCAAGGCACAGATTGATTTTTGCATAAGCTTTTAGCTTTACGGAGTTCGAATTTAACATTTTATTTTATACCTCAATAATTATAACAATTTTGCACCGTTGGCCAATATTTCAAATTTAACGTTTAAAAACTCAGAGGCACGCTTGCACATAATCATGCGGCCAAGAAAAATCTCAAAATAGTCCAAAACAGAGCATATTTTAACGTCTAGATTCAAGTTTAGGCGGATAACGCGCTCTTGCGGAATAATCTCCAAAGATGAGCTTTCGACCGCATAATTAACCCTATCGTGTATATCAAACGTTGCAAAGTCATGGTTGCGCACGCGGGTTCTTCGAACATCGGCCTTGTCTGCTATTATAAGAGCAGAGCTAACCTCACTGACGGGCATACCTGTGCCTTCGTCATGATTTCCCACAGCGCCAACGATTACGGCAATTTCATCAGGGGGCATACCCATTCTTGTAAGTATATTAAAAGACATGATAGCGCCTGTTTGAGCATGGTCTATGCGGTTTACCATATTCCCGATATCATGAATGTAACCGGCAATTTTTGCTAGCTCCTGTTCGTGTTCGCTATAACCCAGCTGGCGCAATATTTGCGAGGCCTGATCAGCAACCTTTACCGTATGCGCAGCGGAATGATCTGTAAAGCCCAAAACGCCAAGAAGCTGATTCCCTTTATTTATATACGCATTAAATTCCGGATTTCTTCGCACGTCTTCATATGTTATTAAAGCCATTGGCAAACCTTCCTTAACAAAAACATTTTATTTTGCAATACTAATAGCCTGCCTTCCCATTTGTTCCCATGCATTTATAAAATCGGCTTTTGGAGCGCTGGAGCGGCTGTTTAACGGATCATTAAAATATATATTTTTTTCATCATATCCGGTTATTAAGACGGAATGCTCGCGATATGTTATATCAACCGTTCCGTTTGGTGTCACCCATTTTTCAAACTCGCTTTTAGGCAGTTTAGTGTATTTGGAATTTATTATAACCCATACAGGCGATTCATTATTAATAAAATAATATAAATCTTCAAAATCGCAGCCTGTCAAATCTATTGCTGAATTGGGAACATATTTCTGCAAAAGCTCGTAAATAGGTTTATGATAAACGCCGAGGCCGAATTTTGATTTAGAAGTCATATCGCCTATAAAGCCATCATTAGGATCTCCGCCGTATATAACGCCGTTTTTGACAGTTCTTCCCTGAGGATTTTTCGTGATCTCTTCGGCCAAAGTCATTTTATCAGCTTCGATGCCGATAAATTTTATTAGCATTGCAAGAGAAGTTACTTCGCATCCCTTTGCAAGCTCCGGCATTTGATTAATATTGGGCACACCATGGATAAGCGCGGAAGATTTTGTCTCTCCGTTCTCCCATACAACAGCGTTGGCTTTCCTGAAAAAAACGTATTTGAAGCCTTCATCTTTTGCATGACGAACAGCCTCTGTATAGGTATTAAATTCATAGAAATCATCTGGAGAATTAAAAACGTTAAACGCGGGATAATTATCCCAAAGTATATTGCTTTTCCCTTTTTGCTTTATCATGACGTATTGTTTGTCCTTCGCGAAATCCTTCGCTTCGTCAAACGTTATAAAAATACCCTTAAGAATATCCTTGCAATAGACGAAATATTTACCGTCTGGATTACCTTCAACGGGCTCGTTATTATCATTTTGATACGTGTTCACAGTTGAGACGCCCGGCGCAGCGTTGTCCATGTCGGCGGCAAAGCTGGTTATGCATATATACAGCATCGCCAAAGACGCGATAACGGAAATTAAAGTTATAACGGTTATAGAAATAATAACTTTTTTTGCGCTCATAACTGCCGCTCCTTTTAGCGTGTGTTAATAGTTGCAATACAAATGTTTATCGGCAGAAGTGACATGGTTCATTACTGATAAAACTGTATGGGAAAATCTCTATTGGAAAAAACTCTATGGATTGAGAAGAAATTAAATCCCATATAAAAATGTATTATATCAACTTATTTATAAAAATTGCAAGCGAATGGGCAAAATATATATGGAAAAAATAAACGGTTAGTGCTATTATTATAATTAAGGCTGTTTAATCAAGGATATACCACTTTTAAGTTAACGAAAATTTATGGGAGGTTATTATTTATGAGCAAAAGATTTAACGATCAAGCCTGGAAACAATCAATGAAATTAAAGATGGATTTCAATAACATGATGACAGATTTTGTCGGGGCTGAGGGCATAAGCGTTGAGGATATAAACGCTATTTCTGATAAGATAGAAGCTGCTAAGGCGGCGATGGTTTTGAAAAGAGCCTCCGGCGGGATGGATTGGCGCGATTTGCCGCATAATCAGGCAGAAGTAGTCGCTGATATTAAAAACTATGTTGATGAAATGAAGGATTCTATTGATGCGTTTATTGTGTTTGGTATAGGCGGCTCTGCGCTTGGCCCTATGGCTGTTCAACAGGCTATTAACCACCCGTTTTATAACGAACTGCCTCGTGAAAAAAGAGGCGGCTTCCCAAGGCTTTATATAGCTGACAACGTTGACCCGGAAAGATTGGTCTACCTTTTTGATACAATAGATGTTAAAAAATGCTTGTTTAATGTTATCTCTAAATCCGGAAGCACATCGGAAACGATGTCTCAGTTTATGATAATAAAGCAAATGCTTGAAGAAGCTCTTGGTAAAGGAGAGGCCAAGAAACATATCGTCTGCACGACGGATAAGGAAAAGGGCAACCTTATCAAAATAGCCAAGGAAGAAGGCTATAAAACATATATTATTCCATCAGGCGTTGGTGGAAGATTCTCAGAGCTTAGCCCGGTTGGATTGCTTGCTGCTGCATTTTGCGGTGTTGATATTGAAGAAATGCTTGAAGGCGCAGCATTTATGGACGAGTTATGCAAAAATGAAGATATTTATAAAAATCCTGCGTTTATGTATGCAGTGTTAAATTATTTGGGCATGGAAAAGGGCAAGAACGTTTCCGTTGTTATGCCTTATGCTGATTCTCTCAAATATATTTCTGATTGGTATGGCCAGCTTTGGGCAGAATCATTGGGCAAGAAATTGGATTTAAACGGTAATGTGGTTAATGTCGGCCCAACGCCTGTCAAAGCTTTGGGCGTTACTGATCAACATTCTCAAATTCAGCTTTATACAGAAGGCCCGTTTGATAAGATGATTGTGCTTGTTGGGGTTGAAAACTATAAAGAAACGATAACCATTCCAAAAATCTATCAAGATATACCTAGCCTTGGTTTCTTGGGTGGTGTAACCCAAAACCAGCTTATACAGGTTGAGCAGATGGCGACGGAATATGCCCTGCTTAAATCGGGAAAAATGAATATGACAATAACTCTTCCTTCCGTTAATGAGTTTACTATAGGTCAGCTTCTGTATTTATTCGAGGTTGCCACAGGCTTTGCAGGAGAGCTTATGGGTATTAACGCTTTTGACCAGCCGGGCGTTGAGGAAGGTAAAAACGCAACATATGCGTATTTTGGACGCCCCGGTTATGAAGACTATAAAAAAGAGCTGGACAGCAGACCGGCAAAGGATGAAAAATTCATTATATAAAAATAATGAAGTAATGCAAATGCATGTGTGGTTCTTGGGCTGTCTATGAAATGGGGAATTTAGAATGCGTAAAAACAAAATATTTCTGATATGCCTTATAATTTCGTTTATTATGCCTTGTTCAAATATTTATGCCGTAGACGTGGTCACAAAGCTTGATTTGACCAACGGCACAATAAAAGGTGAAAAGGCAGAGTATACGTTCGTTATGCCAAAAGATGCCACGGCGAGAGACTTTATTACCGCCGAAAGAGTCACGCTTGAGGATACGACAAAGGCGCTGGAAAAGCTGGATTTTTACTGCGCATCTTATTCCCAAAAATATAAACCTGCGCTTTTAATGAGCCTATATATATTTGATAAGGCTCAGTGGGACGAATCATACAGCCTGAAAAAAATAATGAAAAGCCGAAACTATGTATTCGCTGTATATATTGAGGAAACTATCCCATTTACTCAAGCTCAGGATAGAGCGTTTTATATATACTGCAAGAATATAATATCTAATCTGGATAATATAAAGAAATCAATAATCGTGCCTAAATACGAGATGAACGAATATGAGTTGACGGTTTTTGTTAATGCAAAACCGCTGCCTGATCCCGTTAAGATTATTGATGGTGTATTTTATGTTCCATTACGCCAGGTTTGCGAAGCAATGAACTATAAAGTCACTTGGAACGCAAAAACGAACACCGTAGAGATTTCCAAACAAGCGTTTTACAGCTCTTTTTCGCTAGTAAACGGCGTATATTACGGCAGGGGTTATAAAGTCATGATTATAGACGGGCGATGTTATGCCCCCACGATGTATTTTATGCAGGTTTTGGGCAAGAACATCGAGATAGATGAATCTGATAATGTTTTTATGTTTGGTCTTTAAATAATATTTAAATATAAAGAACTGGGGTATAGATTTATTTCTTTACCGCCAGTTCTTTTATTTTATTTTGGGTATAATTGTTTAAAGAAGGTTATTTAGCGTAAAACCGGCGACCGAAGGTCGCCCCTACATTTGGGGGATTTATTTGAAGCCCGCTGAGTTGTTCCAATCCTTCTGCAATGCCGGCGGAAATAATATCCGCCATGCGCATAACAAGGCTAAGTTTTGTTGTCTGAAGCACGATTACGTCCATAACTCCGCTGAAATTAACAATGCCCGTTATATGAAAATCCCCTATCTCTGGCAGGCTTTTTTTAACACCTGCTCCTGGGCGTATTGCTCCTTTGCATATCTTAACATACCCTATTCGCTCGCTGTTGCCCAAAGAGGCATCCACTGCTATAACCAGTGCGTTGGAGTGGTTTGATTTTATTTCGTTAACTGTTTGGGATATATTTTTGGCATGAACGGGCTTGTCCAGCGTGCCATACAGCTTTATGTTAATTTGTTCGCAAACGGCATCAAGCTTTGAGCCTGTAAGAGGCCCCAGGCTATCGCCCGTTGCACGATCCGAGCCTATGCAAACGATAACTATTTCATTATAGTCTGTCTGGCTGTATTTTATATATTCACAAAACGCATTTCTAAACTTTTCTTTTGCGTCATTCTCCGTTGAATTGATATAAACAGCACTAGTTTTCGCAGTTTTAAGTCCAGTCTCCATTTATGCTTTTCCACCCTTAACACTTGGTTTTTGTTTGAAACTATATTTCCCGATTTGTATTATTATCATGTGACTAAAAGTACGCCATTATTCGCTATCATTTTGGGAAATACGCTAAAACTGTCGATATTTTGTACTGAATTGTTATTGCTATATGACACGAATTTCCATAAAATGTAAATAGACATGTGCTATCCTCTTATCAAAACATATATTATATGCTTTGGGGAGGATTTGATATGCAAAAGTTTGAATTGCCGTCCAATATAAAACAGATCGGGAGCATCGGAGAGGGGATACGCATTTATGTAGAAGATTATGTCTGTACATACTTGAAGCAATATGCCGAGACCGGAGAACATTGTGAAAGAATAGCTTTTTTGGTCGGGAGATACCTAATTATTGATTCACAGCCGATAGTGTTTGTCAACGGAGCTATTCAGGGCAAATATTGCAATAACAATGACGGCGTTGAAACGTTTACAGAAAAATCTTTTCTTTACGCCGAGCAGCAGATTGATAAATATTTCAAAGGCTTTGAAATCGTTGGCTGGATGCAGTCGCAGCCAGGCTACAGCGTGTTTTTAAACCCATCATACGCCCAATATCATATGACGCATTTTAAAAAGCCATACCATATGTTGTTTGTTATGGACCCATTGGAAAAGATGAATGTGTTCTACGTTTGGGACGAAGGAATGGACGAGCTTGTTGAGTCAAAAGGATATTTTGTTTATTACGACAAAAACCCTGGTATGCAGGAGTATATGATAGATAACAAGCTCATAAATCTCGATCTTAAAGAAAAAGCTCCGGATACGGAGAAAATCAAGGTTATTTCAAAAAAGGAAGAAAGGGAAGCTTTAAATATAAATGAATCAAGCCGTAACAAAAACTCCCAGCGGAAAATTCCGGTACAAGCTTCACGCAGAAGCACGTCTGATTTATATGAAAGTAAAAGACTTATAAATATGCTTGTAAGCCTGAGTGCGGTTTTGTTCGTAATATCGTTTATTATGGGCGCCGGGCTTGTGCAGAATGACGGTCGGATAAATGAGCTGGAAGATAGCCTGCAAACGCTTAATAATACATACTTATATCTTGTGTCACAGGTGAAGCAAGGCAGCACGCAATCTGTATTTGCTTCTCAGGATGACAAAACGCAAACCGATACAAACAACCAGATAATCAAGGATACTTCTGACGTACAAGATGATGCTGTACAAGCCGATATTTTAACACTACCCAACGAATATGAACAAGCGGAAACTTTAGGGGATGCGGATACAGAACAGGAAGAGGAAATAGATAACGAACCTGAGACCGAACCGCAAGCAGTGCAGACAGAACAGCCGACTCCAGAGCCAAGCGTGCCGCCAGTTGCAGAGGTTATTAATATCGAGCCTAAACAAACAGTTCAAAGTACATATATTGTTCAGGAAGGCGACAGCCTTAATTCAATAAGCGTGAAATTTTATGGGACAGCAGGGCGAGTTAAGGATATTATGAAAGCGAATGACATAACAGATCCTGATAAAATATATTTCGGCAAGGTTTTGGTCATACCCGAATAAGTGGGGACATTGTATGACTATGGCCTTCAAAAAAGTACGTTTAAATACCTTATGCTATGGAAAATGTTTGTAACAACAATATAATTAAGATAGGTGTGTTATGTGTATGGCGATTCACGATTATTATAAATCTATTGAACAAATAGCAGCGGGGCTTGCTCACGAGGTTAAAAATCCGCTTTCGCTTGTTCGTGCAAATATAGACCTGCTAGAACTAAGCGATTCTGAAACTATGCATAAAAAGAATTATAGAATCATGAGAAGAGAATTGGAGCGTATAAATGACCTTTTGCTGGATTTTATTCATTTGACAAGGCCATCAGCGGATAGTTTTGAGAAGGTAAGGGTTGCTCCTATAGTTATGGATTTGATCGACGTGACAAAAACCACGTATACAAAGGAAATAGATTTTGTTCTTAATTTTCAGCTTTCAGAGACAGAGCTGGCTGTTATGGGAGATAAGGAAAAGATTCGCCGAGTGTTTTTAAACATAATAAAAAATGCAGTAGAGGCTATTGATTCAAATGGTCGGATAAAGATTTGTATATCCCAGGAAAATTCGTTTGTAAAGATTGTTTTTGAGGATAATGGCAAAGGTTTTTCAAAAGATGACCTTGAAAGGGTATGTATGCCTTTTTATACAACAAAGGAAGGAGGTAGTGGCCTAGGGATTTATATATGCAAGACTATTATAGAAGAGCATAACGGAAGTTTTGAGATAAAAGCGGAAGCAAATAAAGGATGTACGGTTACTGTTATGCTGCCCACATTTACGCCACAATTGAATAAAGCGTGATTTTTTGGTCAATACTTCTTAATAAAAAGGGGTTATACTGATCAGAATTAGTATCAGTGTCGACAATTCATCGAGCAATAAGGACGCGCAATGCGCGCCCCTACAGAAAATTTAGATTTTACGCCATTTGTAGGGGCAGCCGTTGGCCGTCCATCAGAAATTATAGTATTTTGTCGACATCCCAATATTAATCAGAATTAGTATTATATCCTTTGTTTAAGGAGGATTTGATATGAAAAAACGCTCCGTAATATATTCCGCCATAATAGTTGGGCTTATGGTTATCGGTTTTATGCTTGGATTTGTTTTATCCGGCGGCATCGGGAACAAAAAGCCAGAACAGGGCGGCATAACAGCCGGTTTAGACGGCCAGGCTGATACCGAAGAGGAAGAGTTGGGTGATTATGCCTTTGTATCATCGGGTTTGGACATGCCTTTGGCTGATGCAGTTGAGGAAAATGCGGAAAAAATAACGCCGTCTACAAAGATGGTTTATGAGTATTATTATATGGGAGACGGCAATGTTGAAAAGACCGAGGAAATCCCGCCGTATTTTCTTATAGATATGACAAAGAAGGATGTGGAAGACGCATTTGTCGATTGGGAAGTGCTGTCGTTTGATTCATCTGAGGTTGTCATGCGAAAAAATGTTGAAGGAAAAAGTGATCAATATTATGTTGTCGGAGTGCATAAAGGGTATATTGCCGTGTTTTACGAAAACGAAGTGAATGGGACAACCCTAAAAGAAATAACAGACATGCCCGTAAGTGTGTTTGACGAATCGGAGCAGGAACGTCTGCGCGAGGGGATACACGTTAGCGGTAAAACAGAATTAATCAGGATTTTACAGGATTATGGAAGTTAAAAAAAGTATCCCACGGCGCGCCGTGGGATACTTTTTTTAGGCTGTAGACAATAACATCAAACCATACAAGACGCGCAATGCGCACCCTATAGAAATTGCAATTTCACGACATTCGTTGGAAATTTCAGTATCTATTTTTATTTAAACAACCTTTTTTATTTCAACTTCCTGTTTTTTATCATTTAATTCAACGCCGAAGCTTGTTTTTCCGGAGAGATTTGTTTTCATTTTGCCTGTATTAAAACCATCAATAAAGACAGTATATTCTGTTTCAGGCTCCAGCTCTAAAGTTATTTGTGTATCGTTATAACCTTCTGCAAGAAAAGAAACTCGTTTTTCATCTATAAAAAAATTGTGGATAGCTGCACCAGGAACTGCTTCCAAAAGAAGCCTGCCATTTTTTTCAAGTCTTGTAATCAGATTATGAGTTTTAACACGATAAATATCGCCATTAAACTCAAACCCATCAACCTTCAGCTTTTCTTTAACCGAATAATCACCGAAACACAGCCCGCTGTCGCAAACAGCGATGCCTTCGCTTATAACAGCCATAATCCGACCTCCTCTACATTTTTGCATTTTGGATAATGCATTATATAATGCCGTTCATTTTGGCAGCCATAGTCTCTTTAGGGACAGCTCCAACTATTTTGTCCACCATTTCACCATCTTTAAAGAACATAAGCGTAGGGACGCTCCTGATATTGTATGTTATAGCGATGTCATTTGCTTTGTCAATGTCAACTTTAACGACTTTTGCTTTGCCTTCCATTTCCTTGGACAGATCCTCTAAAAAAGGCGCAATCATTTTGCATGGGCCACACCATTCTGCATAAAAATCTACCATAACTGGGATATCGCTCTTTAAAACCTCGTTTTCAAACTCAAGGCTGGCTATAATTTTTGCCATATATAAAACCTCCTGTAAGTTAAGTTGTTTCCATACGTATAATGTCAGATAAAATTTGAAATATATATTATCAAGTAACATACTACCATATTATTATTTACGTTTCAACTATATTTAAAACTAATTTATTTACCAAAGTCATTTACTAATTATTGAAATAAGGTTATAATTGACATATTGATAATGCTGATATTTTAGGATGTCGGCGCTCTTTAAACCCTTAGATTAGGAGCTGTTTTATATTATGAAAAATTTATTAAAACGTAAAATTCAAGTTGTCCTCCTTGCTTCTATTATATCTATTTGCATGTCTGGATGTTCCGTGCCTCCAAGGGAAGAAAGCCCGGAAAATAATGTTGAATATAATGATCAGTCTCAATCCCAGCCTAATGAGCTAGGATCGAAAGAAGATGGTGCGCCGGAAAACCCAGCTCAAACTGATATGCCCCAGGCATTGGCTTCGGAAGAACCGGGAACGGAATCTTCTGATGAAAGCCAAACTGGTCTTTCACCATACGAAGTGGGACAGGTTATGATTATAATGTATCACGCTATTGTAGAGGGTGAACCACCCAGCCAATGGCAAAGAAATGTGGATGATTTCAAAAATGACTTACAAACGCTATATGACGATGGATATAGATTATGCTCTCTTAAAGATTTAATGAACAATAATGTCACTGTCCCCAAGGGATATACCCCTGTTGTCTTAACGTTTGATGATGGCTTGAAGCAATCATTTTCTTTGGAAGAACAAGGCGGAGCTCTTGTCCCTAAACAGAATACAGGAGTATACATACTTGAGGAGTTCTGCAAAAAGTATCCGGATTTTGGTCGAGGAGCAACGTTTTTTATAAATGGCGAGACAGAGCCGTTTCCCGGAGCAGGAACAGTTTCTGAGCGCCTTGGTTGGCTTGTTGATAACGGCTACGACGTAGGCAATCATACGAAGGATCATATTCGTTTGGGGAATCGCCTTGTAACAGCGGAGAAGATACAACAACAAATTGGATACGTTGATAAGCTGATACGAGATAGCGTTCCGGGATATACGCCCGTAGGTTTTTCATATCCTTATGGCGAACGGCCAGAAGGAGAGCTTTTAAGGTATATAGTTAAAGGAACATATGAGGGCGAAGAATATAAATATACTTTTGCGTTAAAAGAGGGCTA
>CAYVCG010000006.1:0-14417 GCA_964449985.1 uncultured Defluviitaleaceae bacterium | reverse complement strand
CGGAAAAAGGCATGGATATGGCGAAAAGTGTTGCTAACAGGCATAAGGTTTTGACGAGATTTCTAAATGAACTGCTGGGTATAGACGAAAAGGACGCGATTTCAGAGGCGTGCAAAATTGAGCATCACCTAAGCGCCAACACTGTGGACAGGCTGCGTATTTATTTGGATAAGGTTTTAAAATAGGGTAAACGCATAACGTTAAAATGCACAAAAAAATTGTTTGATTTTCTCTGTTTTTTTAAATGCCGTTAAAGTTTGGGGCATGTGTTGGACAGTATTGGTTATTTATTAAAACGGATGTATTGCCGATATTCAAATATACTATGTTTCCATTTGTCCGAAAAGAAATAATAAATGAGGAGAGTTGTGCATGAAAAAGAAGATAGCTTTGCTGCTTGCGATAATAACAATGATAAATACAATAACCGTATTTCCCGGCCAGCTTATGGATGTTTTTGCCGGGCCAACGGATAAATATAAGCTTGGCGTCCGATTTGATAATAAATTAATAGTCGGAAAAACAAACCCTATTCCGCTTTATATATCAGATGGAACAGGAAATCTAGCCGGAAGTGATGCCCTAATAGAATGGGATTTTAACACGCCAAATGGTTTGCCATTTGATAGCGGGGTTTTCCTCCTGCAATATCCTGTGCGGGATGGTTTGGTTGCGCAGATGCGTATTGACAAAAGCGTGAGTTCCGCAGTGGTTACATATGATGTTTATAAAACCTCAGCTTCCTATACGGATACTTCGGGGAACAAAATTTACACTGATTCAGCTTCGGATGGACAGGGTAAAAGCTTTTTTGTTCATAGCCAACCCGGTGCGCCTACCGGACAGGAGAACTATGTTCCTTATGATGCATTTTTAAATGCTGATAAAGCACGGGGCTATTATGTTGTGCAGGATCAGATAGCGAATGGTCTTGCGGTGCAGCCAACGTTTCATATAAATCGCGGCCAAGGTTTTTCTTTTAAATATGAAAACTATACCGTTCACTTTTTATGGGATTCTGCCTCGGGCAGGTTTTTTGTCATGACAAACGCCTTCGCTCAAAGTACGGTGTATCCTGTGGCGTTAATGCTTTCAAGCAATTCCCCCGGGACTGCTAATCCCAATTTTGAGGCAGCTCCGTCTGTAACCAACGTTTTGACAGGCATAGCGGAAAGAGAAATAACTTCTGAGGCTATTTCAAATAGCAAGGGTAAGGGTGACATATTGAACCATACAGGCGCTAATATGGAATCCCCTGCAGAGGATCCAAACCTTATGAAGATTAGAATGAACGTGCCTAAGGTATGGAATTCTGCAGCTGGGGAATTTGTTTATGGATCGACTACCCAAATTCCTATTCAAACGAATCTTATGCTTACAGGTAATGCTTCGCCCATACAGGTTATTATTGACAATATTTTTAACCCAACAGCGGCGGGTTGCCGTGTTTCCGGAGCGGCCTTTTATACCGGCGGAACGCCTGTCCGAAAAACAGATGCAGGTGTGGCTTACATAGAATTCACTTTAGGCTCGACGGCAAGCTTAGGGTTGCCATACGGCCGGCTTTATGAAGGCACTATAAGCTTTTTAAAAACAGCAGGGACAACAGGGGTTTATGCATTTAATTCAAACAGAATAGGCTATGGAAAATTCTATACGTTTATGCGATATACGATATCGTTTATCGGGGATAAGTATTATGCCATTATTGAGCCTTATTTGGGCTATAAAGGCTATTACAGGCTTTTTGTTGACGGTGAAAAATCCGTAACAAGCTATTCAGATGGTGTAAACCCGCTTTATATGCCGCTCGCTATGAATGCCGCCTCCGGCTTTGTACACACTTATCAGGTGTATTTTAGTCCTGGGGTTTCCTTCGAAAGCGAAGGTTCGCTTATTGTAGAATCTCAGATAATGAAATATGAAGCGGGCGCAAAGGCCATGTCTATAGGCATAGCCAATAACTTCAAAGTAGTTTCGCACAGATATATTCCATTTGACGAGTTGTCTACCGATCCTGATAAAGATGTAAAAGGAACGCTAAAGGTTGATTTAAGATGGGATATCGCACGCGAAGAAACTATAAAAGCCCTTTGTGATAATTCGTCAACAGGCGAGATAGCGGTTAAATACGTTATATATTCAACATTAGAACCTTATGCGACCTTGCCGGATGGAACACCGGACATGACAAAAATACGTGTTTTGGATACTATAACGATGACTATGAAAAAAGAAACAGATGGCCGCGTTAAAGTGACTTATACTGATAACGAAGGCTTGCTTGCGCCTGATGATGAGCTGCCGACAGTTCGTTATTTTACAGGCGATGGATCAAATTCGAACGATTCACGCGTGGAATATCCTGCAAAGGACGTTATATATAGAGCCTATGTTCGCCTTAATACTTTGGCGTTTAACAAAAATGCCGTGACGAACACAACTACGCCGCCGGAAACTATTGATTTCTATTTCCCGAACATTTTCTTCCTAAATACAAAGCCTGTTGAGTTGACCAGTTATAATGCGGGCAATCCTGTGATTAAGATTTTATCGGTGGGTGAATCTCTTTATGACAGCATGACGCTTGATGATTATTCCAAACTTCAGCTGCCATTGCCGCAGAATTTAACAGCTTATGACCCGATAACGATATCTAAGGAACAGATAATTGGCGGAGAAACCGTGCTTATTCCCCAGGAAATATCCATGAAGGTCAAATGGGTCGCTCCTGGCGGAGCAATTAGAGAATACTTGGACAACAGCTATCCTTATCACCATGAGGAGGTTTTATTTGACCTGTTTATTTCGCAAGGAGAAAATGCTCTTAAAGCATTACCAGCTATAAATGATCCTGCGGATAGAGTTAAACCTCCTGTTATAGCCGTCGATTTCGCTGATATCTATAATACAACGGATACTGTTATGTATTTTTCGGATATAAACGGAAAAACTGCGCCTAAGTTCCTTCCGACAGGTGTATTGGATACAACGGGCGATCCAGCAGCAAAGTTCATCCGCGATTATTTAAGAGATGGTAAGGTAGTGTGTATAAAGAACGTTCCTATTAGCCTAGATCAAAATATTGTGAACAGCGTTTTGGAAGGCGCTTCCAGAGATGTTATATACAAACTTGACGGTCTTGATAAAAACCAGAGATATTGCTTCTCTGCTGATTTAAAAATAGATTATTATAATAAAACAGATCCTTTGGCTGCGGATCCTGTATTCCCGGATGATTTTACGTATAAAAAAACATCGTATTCCATGATCACGAGCATAGTTTCCGAAATAACGAAAAACGATGAATCAAAGCCATCGCCCGAGGATAAATTCCCACCAGCGCCGGTTTTAAGAAAGGATAACATAACGCTATCCTCCGCAACAATTTTGTGGGATAAAATAACGGAAACAAATGCATCAGGAGCAAATATAGTTTTTGAATATGAAATTATTAGAACAAAGGATAAAGAAATGGACGCAGCACTGCTTGACTCTAAGGCAGACTTTGCGGACATTTATAGCGCTATTAATAATACAAACAAGGCGGGCCTAAGGACTGAGGGAACAAATATCCTTGAGTATAGCGGGGCTGGTTTTGCATCCCCTGCCGCTGGAAAATATGAATATACTATTGCAACAAATAGCACAGAAATCAGCTTGACAGATAATACACTAACGCCAAATCAGCTGTATTTCTATTATGTTAGAACGGTTCGCAAAGTAAATAATGTTGTGTTATATTCAGTTTGGAGCAATATAAGCGTTACAACGACTCCGGTCAAACCTCCGAAGAATTTGCGTGTTGTGCGCGAGGCTCAAGCTATTTCGTATAACAAGCAAAAGGAATTTTTAATAATGTTTGATGCGCCTATCGGTGATATAGCGAAGCTTGGCGTTGATATGCAGCTACAATATTCCATTTGCAAAGATGGAGAGGATTGGAGTGCTCCATACACGATTCCTGTATCTGCGCTAACCCAGGCAGGGCGCTTCGAAAATGCGCCGGAAGAAGGATATATTAGGTTTAAATATATAGTTAGTAAAATGATGTCCGGCGGCAATTGGGTCGATTTAAAATCCGGAACATCTTATACAATAAAGGTGCGTCTTTTGGACTTGGTTAATAACGATGCATCAGTGTATTCCAATATAGACACAGCAAGAACAGAAATCAATCAGGACGAGCTGGACAAGGATATTATTGAAAACAAATGGCTCGAATATTTAAAAGGTGAGCTTAAAAAGCTTGTTAAAACATATTATTGGTATGCAGACAAATCGGATAGCCAAAGCATTATTGTATACCGCCCTGATATGTTCGCTGAGCTTTTGACTCAATCCCAAGGATCCCAGCTAAGCCTTGCTCTGTCAGAATCCGAAAGAACAATTTATTATTTGCCTGCTTCTGCTATTTTAAAGGCGAATGAAACAAATAAAGGCTTTAAAATAATTTCTGACGATATAGAAACATTAATATCACCAAATGCAGTGGATACGAACTATAACGAGGCTATTTTGAAGATAGCTCAAAAAATAAAGGATAAAGATATAAAGGATTATTATATAAGAATAACGTTTGAAAAGGACTATCGCTATGGATATATCGAAAACAACAAACCTCTCACGCCAAAGCTTACTATAAGATTTGAAGCAGCAGGAAGCATTGAGGATACAAAGATTGTTGATGACGAGATATTAAATGCGCTTATGGATAGAATCCTTACGGCAGATCAGAATGATAAAACTATTGATGAGCTTCGTGAAATGCTGGATGACAAGGAATCAAATGAAGAGCTTGTCAAATTCGTAGCAAGAGTTGTAGAAAAAGTTAGCGATGAGTTCATGAAAGACGTTTATACGATTATAAATGATAACAGGATGCATACGTTTGAGCTTGAAACGTTGGCATCATCGCTTATGATACGCTATCAAAATGCCGAACCGGGCACGTTTGTAAAAGCATATCATCAGCTTAACAATATTTGGGTTTCCAAGGATGTTATTGCTTCTGGCGGGGTTTATTCGGTTACTTCGCTTATACCGGGAACATTTGTGTTTGTTGGTTATAAACCTTCTTTCCCGAAACTAGATGGCATTCCGGGTTCTGCTGATATTGTTGAATTAATTGTTAAATACGGTCTTGATGACTTGCTCGGTCGAGACAATGCATTCCAACTGGACGCAACCGTGTCTGGCTATGCTATGGCAGGCATTGCATCAAGGCTTATGGGCGCAGGAAAAACGGCTGATCCATACGCTTTCCTTAAATCAAAGGGTTATACTATGTCAACAAGAACGAGTTCAAGCCCTGTATCTAAACAAGAAGCAATATTTATGTATATGGCTGTTTATGAAGTGCGGACTAATACAAAAGTAGCAACGATAAGAATAACCAATTTTGGCCAAACAGCGGGCATCAAAAATCTTAATGATAATTACAAGCAGGCAGTTCGTGCCGCTTTCCAGCTTGGTATTTGCCAAGATAAGGCTATGGATGCCAAAGCAAGCATGACAGTGCGTGAAGCGCTTGTTATGCTGTTACAGTTAAAATCAAAAGCAGCGCTTTAAAAAGGAGATGAAACCATGAAAAATATAAAAAAGAAAATAGCAACATTTATGCTTGCGCTTATGTTTGTTTTGCAGGTTTCCCCTTTTGAGCTGCTTGCAAACTATCAAAACCCGGTAATAGACCTTACTCTGACGGATTTTTCCCCAACGGATTATAACCAAAGAGGGCAATATTCTTTGAATTTCCGCTTTAAACAGCCTCAGTTATCTAAAAGGATTGATCCATCTGCAATAGATGGAACCACAGAACATGTTCCTATGGGATATGAGCTGTATTGGCGGAATATTACGGCTAGGGAAACATATGATGAGGCCAGAAAGACTAATTATCCGGCGGCCGGTTTAACATCGCCCATAAATATAACTGTTAGCCCAACATTTGAACCGGGTAGCATTTATATGTATAAAATGGTTCCATGGCATATGCATGAATATAGAAATCCTGCATATACGCCAACAAACGGCCTTCCTCCGACTATTACTATGCGTGCGCCGATTGATGGTGAGAATTTGACAAAAGAAGATTTATATTTAACGGATATTCGCATAACTGCCCGCGCGACAACCGAAGAAATTTATGTGGAATGGGATAACCCAACGTTTTTGGGGAACGACCTTTTTACAAGCTATAAATTCTATTACGCCGGCGGCGGACAGACTGCAAATCTGACGGATACGTCCTCCAGCTTTGAAGTCAGCGTTAAGGACCCAGCTTTGCATAGGGATGCTGCGAACAATAAGCTTTCCTACACATTCCCAAATCCGGGCAACATAGTTGTCGGAACTCAATATGCAATGAAGGTTGTTCCGCTTTATAATGGAAGGCGCGTTACGGAAGGAAACCTTGTTGTCACCGTGGGGACAAATCAATACAGCATAACCTCCACAAACAGGGAATACAGAACAAACGAAGTAAACGTAAATCCTGCTCTCGAAATTTTTAGAGAGGGAAAAGATTATTTAAAGCTACAATGGAGCAGCTATTTAAGCTCTCTTATAGATATTGATTCAATTGTTATTTATAAAAGCGACACAAAGGATTTTACAAACGCAACAAATCTTGGAACTATTTCTGGAACTACTGCTAAACAAGTAAACTTCTTCCTCGTGGACAGACCGACAAATACAACGTATTATAAGGCCGTAATATATTATAGGGTAAATGACAGCTCGCCTCCTGTTCCTTTGGAAACGATGGTCGCTGTATATAACCCTGCATACGAAGCCTTTAACCCAACGAAACCATCTATCCTCGAGGTTTCGGATTATGACGATCCGCCTTTTGGGTTGGATATAACATGGGAAGCATTTGTAAGAAGAGCATATACAGAAGATGAAAAAGGCCTTATATTTAATAGTTATGGAGAAATCGTTGATAAAGGCGTTTTGTATGACATATATGTAACCGACGATATTTCGAATTTTGATGCTTCCAAAGGAGCTTTTTTAACTAATAAAATTGTTGATTCTTTACCTGCAAACATGCTTAATGAATTTATGTTTAAATACACAGTCGGGCAGGACGTTATTGACAAACCTGCGTATAAATACAGTGTTAACCAGTATGTCACTATGGAAAACGGTCAATACGTTCGAAAGAATATTGTTGACAACAAGATTTATTATATTATGATAATCGCAAAGCGAGATCCAAGCGGCGAAACCTCTGCAAGGGCATATTATTCCCATTATTATGAGCCTAAAGGCCCGATTCCTTCAAGGCCGATTATGATGGCGAAACCGCCTTTGCGTATTAAAAAGGATAAAGAAGGCATAGAGGTTATAGCCAAGGATTCTATAACCATTGAATGGGAAACCACATGGTATGAGGTTTATAATGATGCAGACGGAACATGGTATTCCAAGCTGGGCGTTGATGAAAACGGAAAAATTCTTTTTGGCAAGTCTGCGGATCAGTTGCCGAAGAATAAGGTTATAGAGCTTAACGGAAGCATTTATAACAATTCTCCGGATCCTTTGGCTGCATTTCCGAATATTTATAACGATTTATCAAAGCTGGGTATAGTCACGCCTGAGCTTATGCCGCTTAGGTTTATGGATTTGGGCGATGCCAGGTATGAAATAAACGTTACGGATTATGAATATATGGAAACATCCGGCGGTTATGACGCTTATGTAAAGGATTTGGCTGAAAAAGATTGGGAAACTATTTCGCCTGTGGCGCGCGGCAGTGTTTTGGAGTTTCCAGTTAATCATCAAACAACGCCGCAACAAATGCCGCTGGAACCAAACACAGCATACACTATTTTAATTAGGCCATATAAAATTTTGGCGGATGGTAAAAAGGAAGCGTATTTCCCGAATTATATAATAGCAACAACATTAAGCGACAGACCTCCGCTTGATATAACGCCTACTGTTCCGATTATTGAGGCTGTAGGTTCCACCGATACGACTGTTACAGTTCGTTTTGAATATATGGAAGGCCTGAAATATCAGCTTTTCTGGAACGAACTTATGCCAAACTATCCGGAAAAAGGTATTCTGATAGATAATGATGCGCTAAAAACCAATGGAAAAATCGAAGTAGATAACGGCAAAACGTATATGGTATACACAATACCAAGGCTGTTCCCTAATACGATTTATCATGTTTGGGTGCGCTCGTATTCTGATAACACAGGAACAACTGTTTATTCGGATTATTCTAACCCAGTTTCCATAACAACAAAAGATATGGAAGCTCCGCAGCCGCCAGACGGCTTGGGCCTTGTTTCCAAGAATGATTTGGATATTTATAACAAGGAGAACCAAACTTCATGGTTGCCTGTGGATTATAATTATATGATAATTCAGTGGTTCCGGGATTTAAATGATAAGAATACAGTTGAAGCTCCTGGCGCTCCGCCAGCGGGTGGCGCAGGCGGCGACAAGGCTGCGGCTGAGGTTCTTTCAAGCCCAAATATTTTGGATACATTTATTGTTAAATACAATGAATTGATAGGAAATAAGGGCTATTATATCCGTGCGAAAACCGTTCTTACTATAACGAAAAATGCAGATGGCGGTATAGATTCTTATTATCAATACGTTGTGCAGATGTCTCCGGAAATAACGTTTACGGATTTTGTCGAGATTACTGTTCCTTCAGAAATCGGTGCGACAGACCCTGTTTATACAATAACAAAACAATCTCCATGGACAAGAACGATAAGGCTTGTTACAAAGCCATACACAGGAGAATATGACGGAGATAAATGGCCAGATACGTATCCTCTGCCGGAGCAGGATTTTGAGCTGCTGTATGAACAACGCAGCGATACGCTCACATACCGCTACCGTTCAGACCAGATAGACGCTGACGGCAATAAGGATAACAGAGTCGACCAACGATTTATATCCATGCTTATAGCAAAGAATATATTTAATGTTTATGTAGACCTTTCGGCTTATGAAGGAAGGCTTGTTAAAAATAGCATTGTGGAAATTCCGTATTCCATCGTAAGAACATTTACGGAAAGAAAAATAAGCTTCACACTGATACAAAATGATACAGCGTTTACGTTTAGCCCAGGCT
This sequence comes from uncultured Defluviitaleaceae bacterium, assembly GCA_964449985.1. Classification (GTDB taxonomy): domain Bacteria; phylum Bacillota; class Clostridia; order Lachnospirales; family WRAX01; genus CAYVCG01. The sequence continues at coordinate 5,308 of CAYVCG010000006.1, read as the reverse complement.
TTATTGAAACGCCGCAAGTTAAGGCTTTGCATGATTTGGGCGATATGTGTAAGATTAAAATTGGTTTGTCTGCCGCAATAACCGGCATACCAAATATTTCGCCAGATGATTTTTATGCAACAACGCCGAAAAAGCTTGATATAAGCGTATTAACGCCAACGAAAACCGTTAACCTGACAAGCCTTGCAAATCTATATACCGTTGAATTGCGTCTTGGCAACCGTTATTTGACGATGGATAAAAATACCGGAGCGTATATTTATACATCTAACGACACAGGCTGGGCAAGAGTCCCTAATGAATCGTATCAAAAAGAAACCGGGCAAATAACAATAAGTCTGCAAAAACTGGCTAGTTATGCAACGATTGCGAAACCGCTTCCAAAGGATACGTCAGGAAATCTTGATAGCCCGATATACACCGTTGCGTCGCTTATTGATATAACGGATATGAAGGCAATAAACCCCAATGCAAAGGTTACGGCGAGCCAGCTCAATAAGCTTATGGCTGCCATTGCGGAGGGCAGAAAGAGCGTCGCTCTTAATGCAGCATTAACAGATGCTGAGCTCAATGCGTTGGCAAGATCCGGGCTTGGAATCAGTGGTGTTGGTGTAACGAGGGAAGTTGGTTTAAATTCCCTTATAAAGCTTTATGAAATGAAAACAAAATCAACAGTCAAAAACTATGCAGGCTTGGCGCAAACGCCTTATAAAGATATACAAACGGCATCCCCACAATATCAGACGGCGCTTTTAAAAGCCGCTGATCTTGGCTTCTTTGGAAACGCAAAAAGCGCTTTGCCAAAATCGGATATGACATTTGGAGATATGCTAAAAATGGCCGATTTTATTATACAGGATGCAGGCCTGTAGGCGATGGTGTTTTGGAGCATAGCACGAAATATTGATAAAATAAATATCATGTGATATACTATTAAAGACAATGAGTAAGAAAAGCAGCCGCGTGGTTTTTTTATAAAACCATGAGGAAAGTCCGAGCTTCATAGGGCAGGGTGCCGGATAACGTCCGGTGGAGGCGACTCTAAGGATAGTGCAACAGAAATAAACCGCCTTTTTCATAAAAGGTAAGGGTGGAAAGGTGAGGTAAGGGCTCACCGCCTTTTTGGTAACAAAAAGGGCTCTGTAAACCCCACTCGAAGCAAGATCAAATGGAAGCGCACGGAGCTGCCCGCTCCGCTTCAGGTAAGATCGCTAGAACCGTTTGGTGACGAACGGTCTTAGACAGATGGCTGCATAGAACAGAACTCGGCTTACAGACTTGCTCATTGTCTTTTAAAAAAATACAGAAATGGCTTTTTGATATTATCCATATATCAAAGAGCCATTTTTTTTAAAAAAATTATAGTTGCCACAGGGAACCTTTTTGCGGTTATAATACTCTTATATATGTCGAACAGGAGGTGAATGGCTTGAATATTATTAGCACTGCAAAATTTTACAAAAGCAACAGGCAGGCGGAGCATGATATTACAAAGCCCTCGGAAGAAGATTTTAAAGAAATTTTGTTGTCAGAAATGAAGGCATATAAATCAAATATGTTTAGAATTGCTAATTCTATACTAAAGAATTATGCCGATGCCGAGGATGCGGTAAGTGAAAGCTTTCTGATAGCATATACAAACTTTCATTCTTTAAGAGATATTGAAAAATTCAAGTCATGGATAATAAAAATTCTGGTGAGGGAGTGTTATAAATTACAGAAAAAAAGGCGTAGGTTTAGCGATTATAAAAAAATGCCGGAAATAGGCGTTATGGATAATTATGCTACTGGTGAATTGTGGGAAATAGTTAGCAGGCTGGATACGAAGTTTCGAACTATTATTATATTATTTTATTATGAGGATATGGATATTAAAACGATAGCAAATTCCCTTTCTTTATCACAAGGCACTGTAAAATCAAGGTTATCCCGAGGTAGAGAAAAACTAAGACAATTGTTGGAAACGAACGGAGGGTTTGAAGATGACAAATTTTGATGATAAATTAAAAAGCATTGCAAAGCGCGAAACGATACAAACTCCCGAAGGGTTTGAAAAGCGTATGGACGCTGTTATTGACAGTATACCAAAACAAAAAAATATAGGCAGATTTTCGATGGGTGTAAGGCGAGCAATGATAGCGGCGGTTATAGTTGTGAGTATGGTTCTGGCGGGAGGGGTTGTTTATGCCTCCGGCATCATAAGTTTCTTTTCATATAACTGGGACGGTACGGTTAATGACATTGTCTATGAGGAAAATGCAACAAAAACTCCTATCACATTTTCTCAAGACTATGTTCCAGAATCGGATGACGAATATGCTTTTAGGCAGGATATAAAAAGTGGTGAAATACGCAGAATTGGTCAGGTTAGGGAAGATGGTCTTTTTTATCAACGCGGAAGCTCAAGCGGCACTAGTGATAGGTTTGAATCTTTGGGGGAGCTGCAAAATGTTTTGAAAGATGCTGAATTACCGTTATTAAAAACCCCAACATATTTGCCACCAGAATATAGTATTAATTTCATAGACGTAAACTATTATTTAAGCCCGGATATTATTGACCCTTATATGACGCCTTCCGATATGAGTATTAGCAAAAACGGCAATGAAATGCAGATTTTTAAAATACCTGAAGCATATAAGAAATATGTTGCACACTATCATATTTCCCTTGTGAATAAAGATGGCAATTATCTTGATATCTTTGCCCACTTTAATCAAGCATATGAAAAAACTGAGTTTGATGTATCGCCAGAAGGCAGCGTAACTTCGCTTAACATAGACGGATATGAGCATTGTGTTTATGTAAGCGATTCATACACGGATAATGACAAAACATATACAAACAGCTATATTGCGGCGGAAGAAGAGATGGATGATGTTGGGTTCTATGAGGCGGATATGTTAGATTATAACAGGTCTACGGCAAAGGATAAACCAGAACCACGTATTTATGATAATATAAGATACCAGTTTTATGTAAGCAATGATACAAATATTGATGAATCTGAAATGTTAAAAATTATTGAAAGTCTCAAACTTCCTAACGAATAAGGATTTAAAACGGCTGTATCACAATGATAAATTGTGGTATATCCGTTTTTTAATTTTCTATTGATGTGATAAATAGTTTGCCATAGGTTATAATGTATGTTAAAATGTTGTGTGGAAAAATTAGAACTAGTCAGTGTTTATATAGGAAAAAACAAAAAAGGGAAAGAGGATATATTAGTGATTCAGAAAAGAGATAGTATTAGGAATATAGCAATAATTGCTCACGTTGACCATGGCAAAACAACCCTCGTTGATGAACTGTTGAAACAAAGCGGCGCTTTTCGTAAGAATCAGGTTGTTGCGGAAAGAGTAATGGATTCCGGCGATATTGAGCGCGAGCGCGGAATAACAATTTTATCAAAAAATACATCTGTTTTTTATAATGACGTAAAAATAAATATAGTCGATACGCCTGGCCATGCCGATTTTGGGGGCGAGGTTGAGCGCGTTTTAAAAATGGTGGATGGCGTTGTTTTGGTGGTCGATGCGTTTGAAGGGCCAATGCCACAGACAAAGTTTGTTTTGAAAAACGCATTAGATTTAGAACTGCCTGTAGTTGTATGCGTAAACAAAGTGGATAGGCCGGAAGCCCGCCCTCAAGAGGTTGTTGATGAAGTTTTGGAGCTGTTTATGGAATTGGAAGCGTCCGACGAGCAGTTGGATTCTCCGTTTGTTTTCGCATCGGCAAAGAAGGGCTATGCTTCGCTGGAATATTCTGAGGACGGAACGGATATGAAGCCATTGTTTGATGCAATAATCTCCCATATCCCTTCTCCAAACGGCGATCCAGAAGCGAGTTTTCAGGCTCTTATAACGACAATAGATTATAATGAATACATCGGAAGAATAGGTATAGGCAAGGTAGAAAACGGAACGCTCCGTGTTAATGACGAAGCCGTTATCGTTAATATTCACAATCCCGAAAAAGTTATAAAGGTTAGAATAAGCAAGCTGTATGAGTTTGAAGGTTTAAGCAGGGTAGAAGTTTCGGAAGCGGCTTTTGGTTCTATCGTTGCGATTTCCGGCATAGAAGAAATCCATATAGGCGATACGCTGTGCTCACCGGAAAATCCGGTAGCTTTGCCGTTTTCTAGAATATCCGAACCAACTATATCCATGAACTTCTGCGTTAATGACAGCCCATTTGCAGGAAGTGAGGGTAAGTATGTCACATCCCGCCATTTGCGGGGAAGGCTGTTTAAGGAGCTTAATACAGACGTTAGCTTGCGTGTTGAAGAAACGGATTCAACCGAAATCTTCAAAGTGTCTGGCAGGGGAGAATTGCATCTTTCTATTCTGATTGAAACAATGCGAAGAGAAGGTTATGAGTTCCAAGTTTCCAAACCCGAGGTTTTGTATAAAGAAATAGATGGCGTTCGGCATGAGCCAATGGAATCGGTTATTATAGACGTTCCGGAGGAATTTGTTGGCAGCGTTATAGAAAAGCTGGGCATTCGTAAAGGAGAGCTTAATCATATGGCGCCTTCCAAGGGTGGATACACACGCCTTGGATTTACTATGCCATCAAGAGGTTTGATTGGATACCGTTCCGAGTTTTTGACGGATACAAAAGGTAATGGTATATTAAATTCGATTTTTGATGGTTATAGCCCATATAAAGGCGATATAGCAAAACGTCCGGAAGGTTCGCTCATTGCTTTTGAAACCGGTGAATCAACGGCATACGGTTTATACAATGCGCAGGAGCGCGGCGAGCTTTTCATATATCCGGGGGTTAAGATTTATTCTGGTATGATTGTTGGCAGGAACTCCAGGGTGGATGATATGGAGGTTAACGTCTGCAAGAAAAAGGCACTCACGAATATGCGTGCTTCCGGTTCTGACGATGCGTTAAAGCTTTCCACGCCTGTTGTTATGAGCTTGGAGCAAGCTTTGGAATTTATAGCAAACGACGAGCTTGTGGAGGTTACGCCGAAGACGTTGCGTATGCGCAAAAAAATACTCGATTCCGGCCTTAGGCATAAAGCTAACAAGGTGCGTTAGTCATAATAAAAATGGTTTTATGAGGTATAAAAATACATGGATTCTTATAATTCCGAAAAAAATTCATTTGTAAAGCAGGCATCCTTTCTTGTTGCGGCGGGGTTTATCGTGCGGTTTATCGGATTTTTATACCGGTTGCCCCTAACCGATATGATTGGCGACGAGGGAAACGGTATATACGGCATGGGTTATAATGTTTATAACTTTTTGCTTATTTTGTCGTCCGCCGGAATGCCTGTGGCCATTTCAAA